>SKYL01000071.1 GCA_007127935.1 Halorhodospira sp.
ACCCAGCGGGCGAACGGATCGGGGTCGTGGGCCAGCAGGAAGGCCAGGTCTTCATCGCCATAGGGACACTCCAGGCGGACTGGCGCCGAGAAGCCACGCAACAGAGAGGGGCGGGGGCGTTCGGCGCAGCCGGTGAAGCGGAAGCTCTGTTCGGCCTCGCGTACCTCCAATACCCGTGTGGTGTCTGGGTGGGGTTCCGGTGGATCACCGTCCAGATAGGGTGGGATCTCACGGCCGTTGCCGTCCAGCAATCCGACGGCCAGGGGGATGTGCAGCGGCTCTTTGTAAGGCTGCCCCGGGGTGGGTGGCGTGTGCTGGGCCACATGCAGGGTATAGGTCCCCGTCTCCGGGTTGTACGCGTCGTGGATGGAAAGGCGGGGGGTGCCCGCCTGATGGTACCAGCGGGAAAACTGAGAGAGGTCGGTCTCTCCGGCCTCTTCCATGGCCCGCAGAAAGTCCTCGATGGTCGGGGCCTCGCCGTCGTGGCGCTCCAGATAGAGCCGGACGCCCCGGCGAAAGGCGCTGTCGCCCAGCAGCGTGTGGACCATGCGGATGACCTCCGCCCCCTTGTTGTACACGGTGGCGGTGTAGAAGTTGTTGATCTCAATATAGCGGTCCGGGCGGACGGGGTGGGCCAGAGGGCCGGCGTCCTCCGGAAACTGGCTGCCGCGCAGGATACGCACCTGCTGGATACGCTGTACCGCCGGTGACCCCATGGCCTCGGCGAATTGGTGCTCCCGGAAGACGGTCAGCCCCTCCTTGAGGGAGAGTTGGAACCAGTCCCGGCAGGTGACACGGTTGCCGGTCCAATTGTGGAAGTATTCGTGGCCGATGACCGCCTCCACGTCCTCGAAATCGCTGTCGGTGGCGGTGTCGGGCGTGGCCAGTACGTACTGGGTATTAAAGATATTGAGCCCCTTGTTCTCCATGGCGCCCATGTTGAAGTCGCCTACCGCGACGACCATGTAGGTGTCCAGGTCGTACTCCAGTCCGTAAGCCTCCTCGTCCCAGCGCATGGCGCGCTGGAGTGATCGCAGCGCGTGGTCCGTCTGATCTTGGTTGGACGGCTCGACGTAGAGGCGCAGTTCCACCGGGCGTCCGGAGACGGTGACAAAACGTTCGTGCCGGCAGGCGAGATCACCCGCCACCAGCGCGAAGAGGTACGACGGCTTGGGGTGGGGGTCGTGCCACTTGGCATAGTGGAGACCGCCGTCCAGTTCGCCGGTCTCGATGCAGTCTCCGTTGGAGAGCAGGACCGGGTAGCGCTCCTTTCGAGCGGTGAGGGTCACCGTGAAGGGCACCAGGACGTCCGGACGGTCCGGGTATGGGGTGATGCGCCGGAACCCCTCGGCTTCGCATTGGGTGCAAAAGATCCCCCCGGAACGGTAGAGGCCGCTGAGCGACCGGTTCTCGGTTGGGTTCAGGCGGGAGATGGTCTCCACCACACAGCGGTCGGGTACGGTGGGGATGACCACCGGTCCATCGCCTTTCCGGTGGGTGGCGGGATCGAGTTTCGCGCCGTCCAGCGCGAGGTGGATCAGATCCAGGGATTCGGCGTCGAGCCGCAGTGGCCCCCCGGTCTGCTTCGAGTGTGGGTTGCGTCGAATCTCCAAGCGAGCTTGTACTTCAGTGGCCTCTTCGTCCAACCTGAAGTGGAGTTCGACCCGGTCCACGAGAAACGGCGGTGGACGGTAATCCGACAGGTGGATGGTGGCGGGCCGGGCGGTACGGACGGAGTTGGCGGTCATGGAATGAGGGTCCACGATGCGTCCCGGATTTACAACTGTAGATGATCCCCTCTTTCCTTGTGAATCGTGGGGTGTGACTTTGATCCCGCAGTGGTTAATATATGCATGCCAAAGTCGGGAATCCCATATAACGCGGGAATTTCCGGTCTCCCGGACAAATATTGTTTTCTGAATAAACGATGAAGGAGTGACCGAGTATGAAGAAGATGCTGGTTTTGGCGGGCGCCGCCGCTGTGGCCATGGTGGGCAGCATGTCGGTCCACGCCGCTGACGGTGAGAGTGTTTACAAGCGGGGAACGATCCCGACCTGCGCCTCTTGCCACGACTTCGGTGCCGCCGAGGCCCCCCGTGTCGGCCATGCCGGTGATTGGGGTGAGCGCCTGGACAAGAGTGTCGATGAATTGGTGGCGACGGTGAAGGCCGGCCAGGGCGCCATGCCTCCCATGGGCCATCAGGCTAGTGAAGCCGAGCTTCGCGCCGCTGTGGAGTACATGTTGAGCACGCTCAACTAATCGGCGCAGGGCAGGTTGCCCGCTGTTTTTCGGCGCCCCGCTTTCGGCCCCAGGCCGGGCGGGGCGTTCTTGTTTTAGTGCCGTGCCGGGAAGCGGGCAACGATCTCCACCGGCTCCCCATCTCGCCGGACCTCCAGCGGCAGCCAAGTACCCCACGGCTGGCGGCGGACCGTGGCCTGTAGTTCGGGGATCGATCGGATGGGGTGTCCCGCGGCGGTGACCACCACATCACCAATCTCCAGCCCGGCCGCCTCGGCTACACTGTCCTCGACGATGTCGCTGATGGTGACGCCCTCGTCCTGTTGTTCCAGGAAGATGCCCAACAGCGGTGGATCTTCGGGAAGCTCTTCATAGGGTGCGAGCCCGAAGACGAAATCCGCGGGCGGGGGGGTCTCATCGGCGTCGCACGCCTGATCGGTATCCCACGGCAGCAGGACCACCACGTTCTCAATGCCCAAATCGTGGAGCTGGTAGGGGACGCCGTAGCCGTACATGGCGTGGCCGCGTCCGACGATCCCCGCCACCGGGGTGCCGAACCGTTCCACGGCGTCCGCCAGACCCTCCGCCATGGCCCGGTCCCAAAAGATTTGTGCGCGGACAAAGCCGTCCAAGCCGTCCTCTGTTTCGGGGTGGCCGGCGTAGACCCGGCCCAACTGCTCGCGATAGCCCTCCACGGCGTAGGCGGGGCGGCCGATACCGTACCGATCTTCTTCGGGGATGTTTTCCCACCCTTCCTCGCGGGCCCGGCGCACCAAGTCCCGTTCCACATTCAGCGCTATGGTGGGTAGCCGGTGGAGGCGGGTGAAATGAAAGAGCGGTGTGTAGAGGGCGGCCGGAAATCCCCAGTTGGCGTGCCACTGAGTCTCCCGCAGCAATTCCCGCTCCCCGAGTTCCCCGCCGGTCCATCGGTCGAGGACCGGTTGGTGTGAGCGGTTGAACATTTCAAAGCCCACCGCCTGTAAGCCCGGTTGGCCGTGCAGCGCGCCCAAAGTGTGCAGTTGCCAGCGGTGGTGCTCCTCCAGGTCGTGCCTTTCGCCCAGCAGTACAACATCCGCTTCGTGAATCAGGGCGATCACCTCGTCGGTGCGTAGAGGCTGTCCGGGTGTCGCCGGAGACCACCAAACGCCCGGAGTACCGCACGCCGCCGGTTCGGCGGTGCTGACCCCGCCGGCGAGTAGACCCATGAGCAGCATCGCGGTGTGGGCGGCACGAATCCCGTGATGACGTCGTTGGGTGGCGTTTGTGGTCACAAAGATCCCCTGAGGTGAGTGGCGTCGTTCCCCTCAAGCCTAACACTCATCCGGTGCAGGCATTGGGGAAGGGGCTCCGATACAATGGGGCGTATAGAGCCGCGTTCCAGCGGGAGAGAGCCGATGTCCGAATTCCCGATGTCCAAATTCAAAGGGATCCCGGTGGTCAGCGGGGTCAAGTTTGAGCGTGACGGGGTGCGCGCCATCAAGGATGGCATCAAACGGCGGTCCGGAGCGCCTCCCGCGTCCCGCTTGCGAAAGCCGGAGTGGTTGCGCGTGCGGGCGCCGGTGGGCCGGGGCTACCTGCGGGTGCGTGAGATCGTCCACGGCCACCGCTTGAGTACGGTCTGCGAGGAGTCCCACTGCCCGAATATCGGGGAGTGCTGGGGCAACGGCACCGCCACACTCATGGTGCTCGGCTCGGTCTGCACCCGCGCCTGCCGGTTTTGCGCCGTGGACACCGGCAACCCCCGAGGGCGACTCGACCACGATGAGCCGGCCCATGCCGCGGAGTCGGTGCGGCTGATGGGGTTGCGTTACGTGGTGATCACCTCGGTGGACCGGGACGATCTCCCGGACGGTGGCGCGGCCCACTACGCCGCTTGCGTTCGAGCGATCAAGGAGGCCAATCCGGAGACCGCGGTGGAGGCGCTCACGCCGGATTTCCGGGGTGATCCCGCGGCGGTGCGGACGGTGGTGGAGTCGGGGCTGGATGTTTTCGCCCAAAACCTGGAGACGGTGCGCCGGTTGACCCACCAAGTGCGGGATGCGCGCGCCGGGTATGAACAGACGCTGGAGGTGTTGCGGGAGGCGAAGCGGATTCGTCCCGGGGTGTTGACGAAGTCGAGCCTGATGGTGGGTCTGGGAGAGACGGAGGCTGAAATTC
>SKYL01000346.1 GCA_007127935.1 Halorhodospira sp.
CAGCGCCAGGACCAGCTCTTCGTCGGCTGCGGCCAGGGTGGGTAGATCGGGGAAGTGCGCCAGGAAGCGGTGAAAGTAGGGGACCACAGCCTCCACATGGGTTTGCTGGAGCATGATCTCCGAGATCCAGACCCGACAGGGGGTGGCGGGCCGCTGCCACGGCAAGTGATGCCGCCCGTGGCAGCGGTGCCACACGAGGATCCGGCTGCGGATTTCCGCTGTTGCGGTGGTCACCGCAGGCGGCGGATCCGGTCCCTGGCCTCCTCTTCCAGACGCCTCCGGGCCGCTTCCTCGGCCTTCTTGGCCTCCTCCTCCGCGCGGCGGCGGGCGGCCTCCTCGGCTTTGCGCGCCTCGTCTTCCAGCCTTTGCCGCTCCTCGTCGAGCCGCTGCCGGATCGCCTCCTCACCTTCACGCAGCATCCGCATCCGCTCCTCCCCCAGGGCCGCCGCCAGGTCGAGGCGGAAGGAGGGTGCCAGCAGGTCGCCAGTGATCCGGATGGGAATGGTGACGCCCCGCAGTTCCTCCACCGGCTTGCCGTCCTGGCCATCCAGGGTCTCCACCAGAGAGACGCGCAGCCGGTAGTCCACCCGTTCCCGGAGAATGTCGGCGCGGCCGTCGCCGGAGACGCGCAGTAGTGGAGATTCCACGCGGAGGTCGTCGTTGTGGGCGACGCCGTCCCGGAACTGAATGGTGGCGGAAAGACCGGCGAAGTCGGTCCTCTCCCCCTCGTCCGGCGCCTCCGGCGGCCGCTCGCCCCGGACCCGGGCCACGGCGGTCTGAATCAGGTGCACGATGTTGATGCCCTGTACGGCGCCCTCGGAGACACGCAACTCGGCCTCACCACGGAAATCCTCCACCAGTGCGTAGACGTTCGCCCCGCCGCCCTCGCCCCGCAGTTCAAAGCGCCCCCGGCCATCCAACAGGGCGTCGCCTTCCATCAGATCCTCCAGCAACGGGGCGAAGCGGATATCGTGCAGCCGTTGGTCGATCTGGATATACGGCCAGTCGCCCCGGGCATCCAGGCCCACGGCGAGGGTCATCTCGCCGCCGTAGAGCTCGGCGCTTACCGGGTCGGCCCGCAGTCGGCCGCCGCCCGCCTCCAACCGGGCCTCGAAGTCGGCGACCCGCAAGCCGGCGGCTCGAGCCTCGCCGATCCGCAGGTTGCCGTCCAGGTTCAACGTGCGCAGCGGCTCCAGCGGGAGATCCAGAGCGATGGCCTCCAGATCGGGCAGGCCGGCGGGCTCCCCGGTGGGTTCCTCCGGCGCCGGGGCCGTGTCCTCTTCCGGCGGGAGGTAGCGGTCCACGTCGATGGCGTCGAGGTGGAGGTCGAACGCCAGCGACGGTCCCACCGGCTCTTCCAGCACGGCCTCGCCGGAGAGTACGGAGCCGTCCAGTTCCACCCGCAGGCCGTTGACCTCCAGCCGCTCCCCCTGGATGCGCAACCGGCCCTCGGCGGCCACACGGGTGAGTGCGTCGGGGTCGGCGGTGGTGGGGACGTCGAGGTCCAGGAGCCCCATGGTGGTCTTGGGGCTGAAGGGCAATACCTGCCAGGGGATCTCCCCTTCGATCTCCTCGCCCAGATCGATGAAGGCGGCCGCGATCAACTCCAGCCCGGCAGCGTTCACCCGCAGTTCCGGCCACTCCACCGCCACCGTATCGCCGAGGCCGATCTCTCCCCATCCGGCCAGGCGCGCGGCCTGCCCGCCGCCGGGGATCATCTCGCCTTGGGCGTCCAGGTCGATTTGCAGGTCGTGGACGCGCAGCCGATCCAACTCCCTGCTCATCTCCACCCGTGTTTCCAGTTCCACGGCGATCCGGGGCAGATCGGTGCCGGTGGCGCGGAGCTCGCCGCGGATGGGGATGGGGGCGCCGAGACGAATGGTCTCCACGGCCAGGTTGACGGGAGCGACCTCCGCCTTCATGCCGGTGGTGTCGTCCCGCCAGTGAAGGGCGGCCCGCCGGATCTCGATCCCCGCCACCACGGCCTGCTGCACGATCTCCGGCAGCTCTCCGGCGGGTTCTTCAACGCGCTCTTCGGGCTCTTCGCGAGCCGGGGGCGGATCGCCGGCCAAGCGCTCCACCAACACTTCCCAGTTGGCGCGGCCGTCCGCGTCCACCATCAGGCGGACCACCGGGTCGTTCAGCGCGAAGAGGCGCGTCTCGATGCGGCCGGTGATCAGCGGCCAGACCCGAATCGCCGCTTGGATGCCGCCGATCTCCAGGAAGGGTTCTTCATAGAAGCCCTCGGCGTCGGAGAGCGTGACCCTGCCCATCTCGATGCCGAGCCACGGGAAGACGGAGAGCCGGATATCCCCCTCGATGTGGAGGGTCCGGCCGGTCTGTTCCTCGACCAACGCGGCGATATCGTCGCGATAGTCGTTGGGGTCCACGAGCATCAGCAGTGCCGTTGCCGCGATCACCACCACCAGCACCACGGCCGCCACACCGATGGCCAACCACTTCAAGAAACGCCCCATGTTCTTCTCCTAAATTCCTTGGCGCGCGAATTGCGCGCCGATTTTATCCCGTCAAGGGCCGTCGCGTCCGAGTCCAAGCGTACACCCTGCCGCCGGGGAGGGGGGCGAAGCGGGGCAAGGGCGCCTCTGATAGAGTATCGGCAACCCCTGGAAGGAGCGGCCAACCATGTCGGAGAGTGTGAAAGAGTTTCGCCCGGTGGGAATCGCGGTATTGACGGTTTCCGATACGCGGACCTTGGCCACGGACAAATCGGGCCGACTCCTGGTGGAGCGGTTGACCGCGGCGGGGCATCGGCTGGCTGGCCAGGAGATCGTCATCGACGATCGCTACCCGATCCGCGCCACGGTCTCTCGCTGGATCGCCGACGCGGCGGTGGAGGCGGTAGTGATCACCGGCGGCACCGGCGTCACCGGGCGGGACATCACCCCTGAGGCGGTGCGGGTCCTCTTCGACCGGGAGATCGAGGGGTTCGGCGAGATGTTCCGCCACGTCTCCTACGAGGAGATCGGGATGGCAACGATTCAATCCCGGGCGGTGGCCGGCATCGCAAACGGGACGCTGATCTTCGCCCTGCCCGGTTCCACCGGAGCGTGCGCCACCGCATGGGACCGAATCCTGGCGAGTCAACTCGATATTCGCACCCGCCCCTGCAACTTCGTGACCCTGTTGCCCCGGGTCTTGGAAACCTAACAGAGTGGAGTCGCGCCATGTCTGACGATCACCCCGACTTGGTCGGCTTGACGGCCGAGGAGGCCCACCAACTGTTGGCAGACAATCCCAAGGCCGTCCTGGTGGATATCCGGTCCACCATGGAGTTTCTCTTCGTCGGCCATCCGGTGGGGGCCGTCCACATCCCGTGGATCGACGAGCCGGACTGGGTGGAGAATCCCCACTTTGTCACCGACGTCCGCAAGCTCCTGCTCGGTGGGGCGCAATGTGAAGGCAGCGGGGACGACTGCGTTCCGGTGGTTTTGATCTGCCGCAGCGGCAAGCGCTCCAAAAAGGCGGGGGCCAAGCTGCTGGAGGCGGGGCTGGGGAAGGTCTGTCACGTGACGGAAGGGTTCGAGGGGGATCTGGACGAACACCACCACCGCTCATCGGTGAATGGCTGGCGATTCCGCGGTCTGCCGTGGGAGCAGTGTTGATCCGCGGAAACTGGGACATTTTGCTTCAGCCCTTGGATGGACCGTGGAGTCACGGTATCCTGTGACGCTACGCGCCCGTAGCTCAGCTGGATAGAGCGTCGGCCTCCGGAGCCGAAGGTCAGAGGTTCGAATCCTCTCGGGCGCGCCACCTTCTCAAACTCCCTTCCCGTCATTGCGAGCGTCGCCCCGTCATTGCGAGCGTAGCGAAGCAATCTCCATGCGTAGGCAGCAACCGATTGGAGATTGCTTCGCTACGCTCGCAATGACGTCTTGCTATGCCGTCCAGCGGCAATCCGCCACAGCGGGGGGCTGGCGTTTGCGCCGCGGCGGCCGATAAGTTGGGAAAACCACGAACTCGGATCACGGGCGTCCGGCCGATGGGCCGGGCGCTTGCCCGTTGCCGGGCACCACCGCCATCGCCGGACGTTCGAGGAAAGGCCATGAAGCACTCGCTTTCCGCCGTCACCGGCAGCGTAAGGAACCAGCTGCTGGCCGCCCTCGGGGTGATCGCACTGATCGCCACCGCTCTGAATGTCACCGATTTGGTTTCCGCTTGGCAGGCGCGCGGTGACGCCCTCCAGATGCAACGCGATAATCGGATCACAGCGCACCTACTGGATATGGCCGGCAACCTGGCCGTGGAGCGGGGTGCCACGGTGGGCGGCCTCAATGCGGCCCAGGCGGTGGGCGCCGATGTGCGCGGCACCATCGACCAGCGCCGCCAGGCGGTGGGTGAGGCGGCGGACGCGGCGTTCGAGGCGTTGCGCGAGC
>SKYL01000111.1 GCA_007127935.1 Halorhodospira sp.
CGGGGGCGTCCGGCGGCATGGATGCCGCCGGTGAGCGTACAAGGACGTATTTACAGCGTCCCCCGTATGGAGCCCCCCGCCCCCCGGCGGCCGATCTTCAAGACCTTTCAGCTTGATGCCGGAGGAAGCGCATGCCCCTTAGCAGCGAGCCGGGACCCGCCCCCGGAAGCGTCGCCCTCTTCCTCCTCTCAATCTTCCTCCTCTGCACACCGTTCACCGACTGGTGGCTGATGGGGGGATTCCCCTGGTACACCCCGTTCCTCGGCTGGCTCGGGATGATCGTGGCGGCGGGGCTGGTGATCCACCGGGGCGGGCGGCGTGGCGTTTAGTCTTCCGACTCTTTTTTTGAGCGCGGTCGCCTACCTGGGGCTGCTGTTCGTCATCGCCTACGTGGTGGACCGGCGCTGGCTCCCGCGCTCGGTCTCCCGCCATCCGGTCTTCTATGTGCTGGCGCTGGGCGTCTATGCCACAACGTGGAGTTACTACGGCTCGGTGGGCTTCGCCCACAACCACGGCATCACCTATCTGACCATCTACCTGGGGGTGACGGTGGCCTTCATCCTGACCCCCGTGCTGTTGATTCCGCTGCTGCGGCTGACCAGCAGCCAGCAGCTCACCTCGGTGGCCGATGTCTTCGCCTTCCGCTTCTCCAGCCAGGCGGTGGGCGTGCTGGTGACGTTGATCATGTTGGCGGGCATCCTGCCGTACATCGCGTTGCAGATCCGCGCGGTGGCCGAATCGACCCTGGTGCTCACCGGCGGGGGCCACGACCCCCGGCCGCTGGCGGCCCTCTTTTGCGCCGTTGTCACCATCTTCGCGATGATCTTCGGCGCCCGCCACGTCACCCCCCGGGAAAAGCACACCGGGCTGGTGGTGGCCATCGGCGTGGAGAGCCTAGTCAAGCTCGGTGCGCTGGTGATGGTCGCGTGGGTGGCCATCGAACTCGCCTTCGGCAACCCTCAGGGGCTCTCGGACTGGCTGCGGGAACACCCGGAACACCTGGACGCCTTCTATGAGCCGGCGGCCAGCGGGCCGTGGATCAGCTTCCTGGTGCTGGCCTTCGCCGCCGCCTTTCTTCTGCCGCGCCAGTTCCACATGCTCTTCCCCGAAAACCCGTCCCCCCGCGCCTTGCTCTCGGCCAGCTGGGGCTTTCCGCTGCTGCTGCTGGTCCTGGCCATGGCGATCCCGCCCATCCTTTGGGCAGGCTTGGCCTTGGAGCCGGGCACGCCGCCGGAGTACTTCGTTCTCGGCATCGCGTGGATGTCCGGCTCCGAGCCGCTGACTATCCTCGCCTACCTGGGAGGCATCTCGGCGGCCAGCGCGATGATCGTGGTCTCCACCCTGGCCCTGTCGTCGATGACGCTCAACCACTTGGTGATGCCGCTGCTGAAGTCGGTCCCCCACCAGGAGCCCGACCTCTACGCCACCCTGCGCTGGACCCGCCGCCTACTGGTGGTGATGCTGATCGTCGCCGGCTTCGCCTTCTACGAGACCCTGGACCGCACCGACGCGCTGGTGGAGTGGGGGCTGATCTCCTTTCTGCTCATCGCGCAGTTCCTGCCGGGGATCGCCGCCGTGCTTTACTGGCAACGCGCCACGGCGGCCGGCTTCATCGCCGGGGTCATCGGCGGCTCGGTGATCTGGCTCGACACGGTCCTGCTGCCGGCCCTGGCCGGGACGGAAGCGTTCTTCCTCCTGGGTTTCCCCCAGGCGCCGGGCTCCACCACCGAGTTGTACGGTGTCGCCACCTTCTGGTCGCTCTCGCTCAACATGCTGCTGCTCATCGGCGTCTCGCTCTTCACGCCGCAGCGGTTGGGCGAGCGCGAGGCGGCGGAGATCTGCCGCCACCAGAGTACCCCGCTGACCGCCGGCACCACCCAGGCCCGCTCCCCGGCCCAGTTCATCGTCCAGTTGGCGCCGGTGACCGGCGAGGAGCCGGCCCGTTCCGAGGTGGCCAAGGCGTTGAACGACCTCGGCCTGGACTGGGACGAGGACCGCCCCGACCGGCTGAAGAACCTGCGCGACCAGATCGAACGCAACCTGTCCGGGATGATGGGGCCGATGTTGGCCCGGATGATCGTCGACGAACGGCTGGAACTGGACCCCTCCGCCCGCACCGCGCTGACCCAGAACATTCGTCTCATTGAGGAGCGGCTGGAGACCTCCCGCAACCGCTTCCGCGGGCTGGCGTGGGAGCTGGACCGGCTGCGCCGATACCACCGGCAGATCCTGGAAGACCTGCCACTGGGCGTCGTGGCGGTGACGCCCACCGGCCGGGTGGCGCGCTGGAACGATGCCATGCAACGGCTCACCGGAATTCCGGCCAACCGCTCCCTCGGCTCCCACCTCTCCGACTTGGCCGCCCCGTGGGGTCCATTGCTGGAGCGGTTCCTGACCTCCACCGAGGATCACCACCACGACCAAGCCACCACCGCCGGCGGCGAGACCCGCTGGCTCTCGCTCCACAAGACCGGGATCGGCGAGCCGGGCCGGGGGCGGACCGGCGACACCCTATTGATCGTCGAGGACGTCACCGGCGTCCGGCGTTTGGAACGGGAACTGGCCCACAGTGAACGCCTGGCCTCCATCGGGCGGCTGGCCGCCGGTGTCGCCCACGAGATCGGCAACCCGGTCACCGGCGTCGCCTGCCTGGCGCAGAACCTGCGCGACGAGGACGACCCCGACGTCATCCGCGAGAGCATCGAGGCGATCCTGGAGCAGACCCGCCGCATCGACACCATTGTCCAAACGTTGGTCAGTTACGCCCACGCCGGGTCCCCCGAAGAGCGCCGCCCCCGGCCGGTGGCGCTCCACGGGGCCGTGGAGGAGGCGCGCCGGGTCATCAAGCTCAGCCGACGCGGGCGCGATCTCGAAGTGGACAACCAGATCGACCCGATGCTGGAGGTCCGCGGCGACCGCCAGCGGTTGATCCAGGTCTTCGTCAACCTGCTCTCCAACGCTGCCGACGCCTGCGGCCCCGGTGGGCGCGTTGCCCTCAGTGGGCAGATCCGGGGCGAGACCGTGCAGATCCGCGTCATCGACAACGGCCCGGGGATCGCCCCGTCGGCCCTGGACAAAGTGCTCGACCCGTTCTACACCACCAAGCCGCCGGGCCAGGGGACCGGGCTCGGCCTGCCGCTGGTCTACAACATCGTCACCGATCACGGCGGCGAGTTCGCCATCACCGCCGATGCCGGCGGCACCACGGTCCGGCTGTCCCTGCCGCTATGCACCGGCGCCGCGTCTCCCGCCGCCGCCGCCACCGAAACGCAAGAGGTCCACCGCCCATGACCGAACTGCTGGTACTGGAGGACGAAACGGTCATCCGCAAGGCGTTGAACCGCCTGCTGACCCGCAACGGCTACCGGGTCACCGAGGCCGAATCCCTCGAAGAGGCCCGCCGGAACGTCTCGCCAAACGACTTCGACTTGATCCTGGCCGACCTGCGCCTGCCCGGCGCCCCCGGGACCGACATCATCGAGGAGACCGAGACCCCGGTGGTCATCATGACCAGCTACGCCAGCGTCCGCTCCGCCGTGGAGGCCATGCGCCGGGGCGCGGCGGACTATATCGCTAAACCGTTCGACCACGACGAACTGCTGCTCACCATCGAGCGCGTACTCAAGGAGCACCGCCTGCAACGCCAGAACGCCGCCCTCAAGGCCGATATCGCCCGGGACTACCCGGTGGCCGGCATCGTCGGCGCCTGTGCGGCGATGCAGAAGGTCTTCCAGCGAATCCGAAAGGTCGCGCCCACCGACACCACGGTGCTGGTGCTGGGGGAGTCGGGCACCGGCAAGGAACTGGTGGCCCGGGCACTGCACGAGGAGAGCCGGCGGCGGGAGGGGCCACTGGTGGCGGTCAACTGCGCCGCCATCCCCGAGAGCCTGATCGAGGCCGAACTGTTCGGCCACGAGAGGGGCGCCTTCACCGGCGCGGTAGAGACCCGCCAGGGCCTGGTGGAAGCGGCCAGCGGCGGCACCCTCTTCCTGGACGAGATCGGAGAACTCCCCCGGCAGGCCCAAGGGCGGCTCCTCCGCGTACTGCAAGAGGGGGAGATCCGCCGCGTCGGCGCCTCGGCGGCCCGCAAGGTCGATGTCCGCCTGGTGGCGGCCACCCACCGCGACCTACGGGCCCTGGTGGAGGCGGACCAGTTCCGCGAAGATCTCTTCTTCCGCATCAACGTCATGGAGATCCACCTGCCGCCGCTGCGCGAGCGCCGCGACGACATCCCGGAACTGTGCCAGGTTCTACTGGAAAAGGCGTGCCGACGCCTGAACCGCCCGCCACTGAACATCGGCGACGACGCCCTGGCTGGCATGGCGGCCTACCGTTGGCCCGGCAACGTACGTGAAATGGAAAACCTCCTGGAGCGCGCCGTGATCCTTTGCGA
>SKYL01000260.1 GCA_007127935.1 Halorhodospira sp.
CCTGGTCCGCGGGGCGCGGCGCCTTGTCGCAGAGTATGCCTTCAGTTTGGGGGATTTGCCCACTCAGATCCGCCTGCGGGTCTACGAGTCGCTGGGCAAGAGCGGCGTGGAGGTGGAGCAAAGCCACCACATCCAGACCCCGCTCCAGCAGAGCCCGAACTTCGGCGAGGATGTGGATTACAAGGACGCGGCCGATGCGGTCCGCACCACGGTGGACCAACTGGTGGAGCACTACCAGGCGGCGGTGGACGCCGGTCACCGGCCCGACCCCGACTGGCTCTTCCCCAACCGCTACTTCGACTAGGGAAGCCGAAGGGGCACCTCCTGGACGGTGGACTCCCCACCGTCCTCGTCCCAACGCACCGCCAGCGTCCCTCCGGCCGTCGGCGCGACGAAGAACCGCAGGTAGGGATTGGCGGCGACGGAGCGGTGCAGTTCCGCCTCCATCACCGCAGAGCCATTCACCTCGGCCACTACCCGGTGGATGATCCGCTGTGGGATGAGATTGCCGTCTCCGTTCTGCCGCAATCCGGTCTCCATCGGGTGGTTGATGAGCGTCAACACCTCACCGGGTTGCCCCGGGGAGAAGCGGTCCGGCGCGCGGACCCGCGCCAGCATGAAGCTGGCGTCGTCGAAGTCGTTCCCCCGGGCCAAGCAACCGCTGACCGTCACCCGAACATCCCGCGCCACGGCGTGGAACCGCCCGGTGTTGGTGCGGGCCACGGCCACCACGCTCTGGGACTCGTTGAGCCGCACCCGCATGGTGACCCGGGCGCGGCCGGCCTCGGGGGTCAGGCGGATCACGGCGATCTCCGGGGTGGGGTTCCCGGTGGAGAAGAGGTGGATGGCCTCCACATGGTCGTCCACGGTCATGGGGCTCTCCACTTCCACGGTGAGCGGAACGGCGCTGCCGTCCTGGGAGACCAGCGGCAGATCGAGCCGAATCCCGCCGGGCACCGGCGTCTCCCCGCCCAGCACCGCCCGGACGGCCTCCACCCGCTCCCACGGCGGCGCGGCCGCCCACGCCGGCGAGAGCGGGGAGATCAGGAGGAGCACTCCGCCCACCAGCCACATCGCACTTTTCACCATACGTCTGCTCATCATCCGTTGGACAACCTCAGGGGGCCCTTGATCGCCGCCAAGGCGCCCAGCAAGATCCCGCCCGCCGCCAGAAACGAGGGCAGGGCCAGCGTGGAGAGCCCGGTCAACCCCTGCCCGACGGAACACCCCAGGGCCAACGCCCCGCCGATCCCCATCAACGCGCCCCCCGCCATGGAACGCAGCATCCGCCGGGGCGTCGGGAACCCCTCCAGCCGGAAGGTACCCGAGAGCGCCGCCGCTGCCGCCGCCCCCAGGAGGACCCCCACGACCACGGCCACCCCGAAACCCAGATCCATGCCGGTGGCGAACATGGCGTACTGGATGGTGTCGCCGATGGGGGCGACGAAGGTCAGTGACGCCACCGTCACCGGATCGAAGTCGTCGGCGCCGAGCACCCCGGTGATCCACCACCCGGCCGGGATCATCGCCCCCACCGCCAAGCCGCCGATCCAGTCCCGCGGCGAGGCCCGGAACGCCGGACTGCCCACGGCGAAGAAGATCAGTCCGCCGGCAATCACCGCCACCACCACCCACTGGGCGATCCACCGGGTCGCCCCCCACGCCTCCAAAACCCCCGGCAGATGGGGGGCGCGCAGCGCGGGCATCACCACGGTCCACTCGACTAGCCAGATCCGCAGCGGCGCCAGCACTCCGGTCAGCGCGACATAGGCGGAGATCCCCAGGCAGACCAGCACCACGAACGAGCGCAGATTGCCGCTACCCAGCAAGACCAGCGCCCGGGAGCCGCAACCGTTGGCGACCACCATTCCGTAACCGAAGAGCGCGCCGCCCAGAGGCAGAACCAGCCATGAGAACGCCCCTTGCAGATAGAGCGCGCTCCTCAGGTCGACCCACTCCATGGCCACCAACGCCTGGGTGCCGAGCACCGCCACCGCCGCGGCCAGGGCGAAGGCCCGCGCCTTGCGTCCGTCGCCCTCCAGCCACCACTGCCGCAGCCCGCGGGTCAGACAAAACCCGGTGCGCTGGACCACGGCGCCGAAGACGATGCCGAGGACGGCGCCGCTCCAGGCAACCCACGCTGTGTGACTCAATTCCGGCAAGATGAGGCCAACGGCTACCCGCACCGCCTCAGGCGGTGCCCCAGGTATCCTGGGTAATCGCCCGATACCACGCCACCGCGTACTCCGCCTCCCGGCGCCGGAACGCGGCATCGGCGTCGGCCGGGCTGACGCCACCGGCCAACTCCGCGATATGCCCCTCCCGAACGCCGTAGACCCCGGCCACCGAGATCCCGTAGCCCGGGGCGACGGTGCTGTAGCAGGTATTGGCCCACGACGGGTCCGGGCCGTCCACCCCGGCCAGATCGGCGACGATCGCGGCCGCCGTCACCTTGCCCTGGGCGTTGGCGCAGAAGCCGGACTTCGGCATCGGCGCCGCCTCGGTGGCGTCCCCGATGACGTAGACGCCCGGCACCTTCCGCGAGGCGAACGTACGCGGCTCCACCGGCACCCAGCCCGAGGCGTCGGTGACCCCGGCGCGCTGGGCGATGAAGCCGGCCCGTTGGGGCGGCACCACATTGAGCACCGACGCTTGGTGGAGGGTGCCGAACTCGGTCTCCACCTCCAGGCGGTCGGCGTCGACGCGAACGACCCCGCCATCGTGGGAGCGCCCCACCCACTCGATCATCTCGCCGTAGTTGTGCCGCCAACCGTCGAGGAAGAGCCCCTGCTTGGAGAAGTTGTCCTTGGCGTCGAGCAGCAGGATCTTCGATCGCGGTTTGTGACTCTTGAAGTAGTTGGCCACCATCGCCACCCGCTCATAGGGGCCGGGCGGGCAGCGGAACGGGTTCTCGGGGGCCACCAGGATGAAAGTGCCGCCGTCCTCCATCGCCTCCAACTGCTTCTTGAGCAAATGGGTCTGCGGACCGGCCTGCCATGCGTGGGGCGCCTTCTCGGCTGCCGCCCGGGTGTAGCCCTCCAACTCGCCCCAGCGGATGTCGATCCCCGGGGAGAGGACGAGCCGGTCCCACGACAGGGTCTCGCCGCCGGCGAGCCGCACGGTGCGGGCATCGGCATCGACATCGTCGGCCATGGAGTGGATCACCTGGACGCCGTAACGGCGGACCAACTCCTCGTAGCCGTGACCCAGGGCGTCGAATTCGTAGAGCCCGCCGAGATAGAGATTGCTGAACGGGCAGGTGAAGTGACGCCGGGACGGCTCCACCAGGGTCACCTCCACCGCCGGATCGAACCGCTTGAGGTACTTGGCCAGCGTGGCCCCGCCGAAACCGCCGCCGACGACGACCACCCGCCCCGCGGAACCGCCAGCGGCCGCCGGTGGGATCCGGCCGCCGGCGGCCAGGAACGGACCGGCGCCCATCGCGCCCATCAATTTCAACGCCTGCCGGCGATTGATTCGTCCCCTTGTCACCTCACCGCTCCTTGTCGCCCGACGGCGACTCCGCAACTCGGGAGAAGTACCGGGCCACCGCCTTCAGTTCGTCATCGGAGTAACCGCCGGCCAACCGGTCCATCACCGTGGGATCGTTCTCGCCGCGCTTGAAGGCGCGCAGACGGGCGTACAGATCATCCGCCGGGCGCCCCGCCAGCGGCGGGATCGCGGAGACGAAACGGCCGTCGGTACCGTGGCAATTACCGCAGGTAGCGGCGATCACATCGACCCGGTCCGGGGCCGACGGCGCATCGGCCACGGCGGACCCGCCGATCCCCAACAGCCCGGCGGCGATCCACACTCGAAACCACTGCGACTTGTCCATGGCGACCCTCGCTCTGCGGTCCTACACATCAGGGAAAGCCTAACCGCCGATAAAAATAACGAAAACGACCGAATGGTTATTTTTATATTCCACCCATGAACAAGGGGAACGTTGAACGTTCCTTCCCCACTCACAGGGGGTTATTGTTACGCTCAAATAACCTTTCGGTTCCGCCATTCCATCCCACCCCATCCAGCGGTTATAACGGGCACCGGGCGCGTGGAACCCGCGCCTCCTTCATTCGCAGCAACTTCCCGGGAACGGAAGAGTGGAGACCATGCCCAATCGCCGCTACGCCATGATCGACGGCAATGAAGCCGCCGCCCGCATCGCCTACCTCACCAACGAAGTCATCGCCATCTACCCGATCACGCCGTCGTCCGGCATGGCCGAACTGGCCGACGCCTGGGCCGCCGGAGGGTCGCCCAACCTCTGGGGCACCGTCCCCGAGGTGGTGGAGATGCAGAGCGAGGCCGGCGTCGCCGGGGCGGTCCACGGCGCGCTGCAGACCGGCGCCCTGGCCACCACCTTCACCG
>SKYL01000040.1 GCA_007127935.1 Halorhodospira sp.
GCGGCGCCGCATCGAGCAGCGGCACGCCGAGTGCGGCGGCCAACGCGGCCGCCGCCACCGGCGGCCCACCCCGGTCGACGACGCCGAGCAGCGGCGGTGTGGAAGCGGTTCCCATTGAACTCACGCGGTCACGTCCCAAACTTGGGGAGAGCGGTGGTCTACAATACACGCCGCCACCACCCCGCAGAGCAACCACCGGAGATCGGCACACCCATGGGTGACAACGGCAGTAACGGAACCACGACGGAAGTCGACTACGACGCGCTCTCCGAGACCCTGGCGGAAATCGCCGCCAAAAGCCAACAGGTGGTCGCCGACTTTCTCGACCGGGAGCAATCCGCCCACCACCTGGATCTGGAGGACGCGGCGCAGATCGGCCGGCACTTCCAGGAGATGGGCGCGCGGCTGATGGCCGATCCGGCCCGGCTGGTTCAGGCGCAGATGGCGTTCTGGAGCGACTATGCCCGGCTGATGCAGAACCTCACCCTGCGCATGTGGGGCGTGGAGACCGATCCGTTGGTGGAGACGCCCAAGGGCGACCGGCGTTTCCAGCACGAGGAGTGGGAGGCGAACCCGCTCTTCGACTTCCTCAAGCAGTCGTACCTCCTCGCCTCCGACTACGTCCACGACGTGGTCAAGGACGTGGAGGGCCTTGACGCCCAGACCAAGAAGAAGGTCGACTTCTATACCCGCGCCTTCATAGACGCCATGTCGCCGTCCAACTTTGTCGCCACCAACCCCGAGGTGCTTCAAAAGACGGTGGAGACCGGTGGGCAGAACCTCCTGCAGGGTTTGAACAACCTGCTGGACGACCTCTCCCGGGGCAAGGGCCGGCTCGACATCAAGATGACCGACTACGACGCCTTTGACGTAGGCCGTGATCTCGCCGTCACGCCGGGCAAGGTGATCTTCCAGAACGACCTGATCCAGCTCATCCAGTACAAGGCCGCCACCACGGAGGTCCACCGGCGCCCGTTGCTGCTGGTCCCGGCGTGGATCAACAAGTACTACATCATGGACCTGAGCCCCGAGAAGTCGATGGTCAAGTGGCTCACCGAGCAGGGGCACACCGTATTTATCATCTCCTGGAAGAACCCGGACGAGGGGTTGGCCGACAAGCGATTCGAGGACTACATGCTCGAAGGTCCGCTGGCGGCCATGGACGTGATCAACGCCATTACCAAGACCGACGAGATCAACCTGGTCGGCTACTGCCTCGGCGGCACCCTCTCGGCGGCGACCCTGGCCTACCTGGCCGCGAAGGGCGACGCCCGGGTGCGGGCCGCCACCTTCCTTACCTGCATGCTCGACTTCGAGCACCCCGGCGAGTTGGAGGTCTTCATCGACGACGCCCAAATCGACCTGCTGGAACGGCGCATGGGCGAGAAGGGCTATCTCGAGGGGCGGCACATGTCCACCGCCTTCAACATGCTGCGCGCCAACGACCTGATCTGGTCGTTCTTCGTCAACAACTACCTCAAGGGCGACGAGCCGTTCCCCTTCGACCTCCTTTACTGGAACTCCGACTCCACCAACATGCCGGCGAAGATGCACTCGTTCTACCTGCGCAACATGTACCAGCGGAACCTGCTCAAGGAGCCCGGCGGCATCACCCTGGCCGGCGAGCCGATCGACCTCGGCCGCATCGAGATCCCGGCCTACTTCATGTCGGCCAAGGAGGACCACATCGCGCCGTGGAAGAGCACCCTGCGCGGTCCGTCGCTGCTCTCCGGGCCGACCCGCTACGTCCTGGGCGGCTCCGGCCACATCGCCGGGGTCATCAACCCGCCGGCGAAGAACAAGTACGGTTACTGGACCAACACCCGGAAGACCGTGGACCAGGACGAGTGGCTGGCCGGGGCCGAGCGCCACGACGGCTCCTGGTGGAACGACTGGGCGGTCTGGCTGGCCGAGCACGGCGGCGAAAAGGTGGCCGCCCGCAAGGTGGGGCTCGGCAAGTACAAGGCCCTGGAGGACGCGCCGGGCAGCTACGTCAAGGAAGGGGTGTTGTACAACGGCGAGGGCGGCGTAGACTAAGGACGACGATGAGCGGCGAGCCGGGCGCGACCGGCATCGCCCTTGTCGCCCTTGTAGCGGAGGGCCGACGGGCGCCATGGACGTGACCGCGTTCAACCAACCGGGGGTGCACGCCATCCACCGGGCCGACGAGGGGCTGGTCCGCACCGCCGCCCAGGTGGCGCGGATGGAGGCCCGCGTCCACCCGCGCTCCTACGAGATGGAGACCTCCACCGTCCACTCCGTCATCTACGAGCGCCAAGGCTTCGCCCTGATCCGCGTCGTCCCGGCCACCGACGAGACCACCGGGACCCTGCTCAACATCCGTTCGTGACCGCTGGCCGCCGTCCGGCGGCGTGCTACAATCCGGGCTTTTCTCAACCGGGACAACCGCGTATGAGCGACCCGCAACCGCTTGTCGGCGTCATCATGGGGAGCCGCTCCGACTGGGAGACCATGTCGGCGGCGGCGGAGACCCTGGAGCACTTCGGCGTGCCCCACGAGTGCTTGGTGGTCTCCGCCCACCGTACGCCGGGCCGGATGGCCGAGTACGCGGCGGGCGCCCGCGAGCGCGGCCTGCGGGCGATCATCGCCGGGGCCGGCGGCGCCGCCCACCTGCCGGGGATGGTCGCCGCCCAGACCACGGTGCCGGTCTTCGGCGTCCCGGTGGAGTCGCGGGCGTTGAAGGGGCTCGATTCGTTGCTCTCCATCGTCCAGATGCCGGCGGGCATCCCGGTGGGTACGCTGGCCATCGGTCCCGCCGGGGCGCGCAACGCCGCGCTGCTGGCGGTGGCGGTGCTGGCCAATCAAGATGAGCGCCTGCGGCGGGACCTGGACGAGTTCCGGGCCGAGCAGACGCGGCGGGTAGAGGAGGACCGGCTGCCGTGACTTCGATCATTCAACCCGGTGGGACCATCGGCATCCTCGGCGGCGGCCAGTTGGGCCGCATGTTGGCGCTGGCCGCACGGCGCATGGGCTACCGCGTCCACGTCCTCGCGCCGGGGCGGGACAATCCGGCGGGCCAGGTGGCGGAGATGGCCATCGACGCCGAGTACCTGCCGAAGCTGGTGGAGACCTTCGCCCGCGGCGTCGATGTCGTTACCTTCGAGTTCGAGAACGTCCCCGCCGAGGCGGTGGAGGCGGCCGCCGCCTCGGCGCCAGTCCACCCGTCGCCGGAGGTCCTGCGCACCACCCAGGACCGGGGGCGCGAAAAGGCGTTTCTGCGCCTGGGCGGCATGCCGGTGGTCGATTTCGACGAGGCCGATACCGCCGAGGGGTGCCGCGCCGCCGTGGAGGCCCTGGGCGCCCCGGCGGTCATCAAGAGCCGCGGCTTCGGCTACGACGGCAAGGGCCAAGCGGTGGCCCACAGCGCCGATGAGGCCGAGGCGGCGTGGCAGGCGGTGGGCGGCGGCCCGGTGGTGGTGGAGCAGTGGCTCGATCTCGCCATGGAGGTCTCGGTGGTGGCGGCCCGCTCCGCCGACGGCGAGTTCGTCCACTACGGCGTGTTGGAGAACGTCCACGAAAGCCACATCCTCGATCTCACCGTGGCCGAGGCGCCCCTCTCACCGGCGCGGGTGCGGGAGGCGCTGGAGATCGCCCACGCGGTGGGGGACGGGCTGAAGATCGTCGGTACCTACTGCGTGGAGTTCTTCGTCACCGGCGACGACCGGCTGCTGGTCAACGAGATCGCGCCCCGTCCCCACAACTCCGGCCACCTGACCATCGAGGCCGCCGCCACCTCGCAGTTTGAACAACAACTGCGCGCCGTCTGCGGCTTGCCGCTGGGCGCCACCGACTGGCACGCGCCGGCGGCGATGGCCAACCTGTTGGGCGACCTGTGGGCCGACGGGACGCCGGCGTGGGATCAGGCCCTGGCGGTGCCCGGCGTCACCCTCCACCTCTACGGCAAGCGCGAGCCGCGATACGGCCGCAAGATGGGCCACCTCACCGCTGTCGGCGGCGACCGCAAGGAGGCCGCCCGACGGGCGCTCGAGGCACGGAGGCGGCTGGTGGGCCATGTGGTTTCGTAACCTCGTCCCCTACCGCCTGCAGGACGTCCCCGCCTACGACGCCGAGGCCGCCGCCGAGGGGCTGTCCGGCTTCGAGTTCGAGCCGTGCGGGGCGTTGGAGGCGGGCCGCAGCGGCTGGGTCCCGCCCTTGGGACCCGACGCGCCCCTGGTCCACGCCGCCGCCGGCTGTCTGCTCTTCTGCCTCCAAGAAGAGTCCAAGCTCCTGCCCGCCTCGGTGATCCGCGAGGCGGTGGACGAGCGGGTGAGCGCCCGCGAGACGGCGGAGCAGCGCAAGGTGCGCAAGCGCGAGCGCGATGGCATCCGCGACGAGGTGATGGTCGACC
>SKYL01000136.1 GCA_007127935.1 Halorhodospira sp.
GAAATCAAGAAATCCATGGTGTTCACTCCGTGTTGACTCTATATGACTGGTTGGGGGACTAATTGGGCAGCCACCACTCTCCGTTAGCCGCGGGAGCGCACATCATCCACCGTGCCGGCGGGCATCACCCGGGCGATAAAGTCGCGCTTGACCCGCCACTCCATCCCCTTGGCCACCTCAATGGTGAAGAAGCCCTGGTCGTCCACGCCGGTGATCCGCCCAAGTTCGCCCCCATTGGTAACGACCTCGTCGCCCTCGCCCAAGTTCTCGAGCATCTGCTTATGCTCTGCCATCCGCTTGCGCTGGGGCCGAATGAGCAGCAGGTAGAAGACCCCCACCAGAAACGCGGTGAAGACCATGAAAAAGACCAGATCGCCGGCACCGGCCTCCGGGGGCGCATCCTGGGCCATCGCCGTCGAAATCAAGAAGTCCATGGCTTAACTCCTCCGCCCATAAAAGGGCCGTATTATGTCACAGTGCGGGCGGCTTTTGGCCCCGGCGCCGGTAGAACTCGTCGACGAATCCGGCCAGACGGCCCGCCTCGATGGCCGCCCGCATTCCACGCATCAGATCCTGGTAGTAGTGGAGGTTGTGCAGCGTGGCCAAACGAGCGCCGAGGATCTCGTTGCACTTATCCAGGTGCCGCAGGTAGGCCCGGGAGTAGTGGCGGCATGTGTAGCACGAGCACGCCTCATCCAGCGGCCGCGTGTCCCGGGCGTAACGGGCGTTGCGCAGCCGGATCAGCCCCTCCGATGTGTAGAGAAAGGCATTGCGGGCGTTGCGGGTGGGCATGACACAGTCGAAAAGATCGATCCCCCGGCGGACGCACTCCACAAGATCCTCCGGTTTGCCCACCCCCATCAGGTAGCGCGGCCGGTCCGCCGGCAGCCGCGGCTCCAGCGCCTCGATCACCGCGTCCCGCTCCGCCGTCGGCTCCCCGACGGAGAGCCCGCCCAAGGCGTAGCCGTCGAAACCGATCCCCAGCAGCCCCTCCAGCGACGCCCGCCGCAGGTCGGGGTGAACCCCGCCCTGGACGATGCCGAAGAGGGCCGACGGGTTGTCCCCGTGGGCGGCGCGGCTGCGCTCCGCCCAGCGCAGGGAGAGTTCCATGGCCCGGGCCACGTCGCCCCGCACCGCCGGATAGGGCGAGCACTCGTCGAAGATCATCACGATGTCGGAACCCAACCGGCGTTGGACCGCCATCGACTCCTCCGGCCCCATGAAGACCGCCGAGCCGTCCACCGGCGAACGGAAGTGGACCCCAGCCTCGGTGACCCGCCGCAGCTTGCCGAGGCTGTAGACCTGGAACCCACCGGAGTCGGTAAGGATCGGCCCGTCCCAGTGCATAAAGTCGTGGAGATCGCCGTGGAGTGCGATGATCTCGGTGCCGGGGCGCAGCCACAGATGAAACGTGTTGCCGAGGATGATCTCGGCGCCGCACTGGCGAAGCTCCTCCGGGGTCACCCCCTTCACCGTGCCGTAGGTACCCACCGGCATGAAGGCCGGTGTCTCCACCGTCCCCCGCGGCGTGTGGACGCGGCCGCGCCGGGCGGCGCCGTCTTGGGCAAACCGCTCGAAAGAGAAGCCGGTGGCCGGAAGTCGCGGGTGGGGCATCGGGTCGGGCATGGGTGTCGTCGGCGGGCCGGTCTGTTGGCGGTGACAGCCACGGAGTCTACTACGCCGGCCGCTTGGCTTGCCCGGTTCCGGCAAGTTGTCCAGTATTCCCCTAATATCCACTCAGGAGGGCCACATCATGGGATTCGCCTTTTGGTTTGCCGGCGTGCTCTTCACCATCGGGTTCGTGATCCTGGGTGGTGAAACGGGAAGACTTCGGGAGATCAGCGGAGAGAAGGTGATGCTCGCCCTCTTCGCCTTCGTCATTTGGCCGCTGATGCTGGGCGTTGCCCTTCGGGAGCGGTGCAACGGCGAGGGGGGCAGCACCCCGGACGACGATTTCTAAAGGAGAAGCGCCCATGCCCTACGTCAACATCAAGATCACCCGCGAGGGGGCCTCCACGGAGCAGAAACGTCAACTTATCGAGGGTGTCACCCAGCTCCTGAACGATGTCCTCGGCAAGAACCCGAGGACCACCTGCGTCGTCATTGACGAGGTGGATACCGATAACTGGGGGATCGCCGGCGTTCCGGTGACCGAGTTGCGCAAGCACCCACCTTCCTGGCTTGAAAGTGGCGACTAATAACACGGAGAAATAACGTTCTCCATACTTATTCTTTTCCCCCCTGCCTTCCCGTTGCTACATTCATCCCCACCCACAGGGCACCTCAACGGGGAGGCGGACGGGTCCCATGCATACCTTCGACGACGATCCCACCGGCCAGTGGCAGCCGCACTGGCGGCGGCTGGAGGCGGCGAACGCCGCCGAGCGGATCGGTTGGGCGCTGGAAAACTTCGGGGAGCACATCGTTCTGGCGTCGAGTTTCGGCGCCCAGGCGGCGGTCTGCCTGCACTTGGTGACGCGGCAGCGGCCCGATATCCCGGTGATCCTGGTGGATACCGGCTATCTCTTCCCGGAAACCTACCAATTCACCGACCAACTCACTGAACGCCTCGGTCTTAACCTGCATGTCTACCGGCCCCGGCTCAGCCCGGCGTGGCTGGAGGCACGGTATGGCCGCCTTTGGGAGGAGGGGCGCGAGGGCTTGGAACGGTACAACGGTATCGTCAAGGTGGAGCCCATGCGCCGGGCCCTGAACGACCTGGGCGCCGAGGCGTGGTTCTCGGGGCTGCGCCGGGCGCAGGCCAGAAGCCGGCGACAGACCGGTGTCCTGGAACTCCAGAACGGGCGGGTCAAGATCCACCCGATCATCGACTGGAGCGACGACGACGTGGCGGCCTACCTGACGCGTCACGACCTGCCCCGCAACCCGCGCTGGCACCAGGGCTACGCCTCCATCGGCGACGTCCACACCAGCCGCCCCCTGACTGACGGGCTCACCGAAGAAGAGACCCGCTTCTTCGGCATCAAACGCGAGTGCGGGCTTCATCAGCATGTTTAAGGGGAAGCGCTGAATAGCTCGCATCCCGAGCGCAGCGAAGCGTCATTGCGAGCCCCCGTCATTGCGCCCCGCGAGGAAGGCGGCGCCGCCGGCCGCCACCGCGGCCACGGCAAGGACGGCGGCCACGTTCTCCACCGCCACCCCGGCATCGAAGAGGACCCCTGCCGCCGGGGGTGAGACCGCCGTGGAGAAGACCATGGCGGCGTGGGCCAAGGCCCGGATGGCGCCGATGTGCGCCACGCCGTACAGCTCCGCCCAGACCGCGCTGCCGGCGGTGGCGGTAAGACCGATGCCCAGACCGCAGAGCGCCAGATAGACCGGCGCGACCCAGTCACCCGCTCCCACCGCCAAGAGCGCCAAGCCGCCGGCCAGGGGCAACAGCGCCATGGGGAGGACACGCCGGGCGCTCCACCCGTCGACCCACACCCCACCGCCCAGCAGGCCCACGATGTGCATCGTCGCAAAGGCGACAAACGCCACCGCCACCCACTCCAGGGTCCAGCCCTTCACATCGGCGATATGGGCTTGGTGGAAGAAGATCAGGGTGGCCACCGCCGGCGCCGCCATAGCCGCCATCAGCACGATGTAGAAACGCCCGTCGGCCAGCACCTCGCCCCGCCGCCAACTCCGCTCCGCCCCCGCCTCGGCCTCCGTCTCCGCCAACTTCGCCTCGTAAGCGCGGTGGCGCGCCCCATGGCCGCGCAACAGCCAGAGCAGCCCGGGCACCGCCACCCCCACAATGAAGACAGCGGCGGCGACCCAAACCCCGCGCCATCCGAAGACCCCCGCCACGGCGACCGCCGCACCCGGAAAGATCGCCTCGGCCAGCGGCAAGCCCAGCGCGGCGATACTCACCGCCCGCCCCCGGGACGCCCGGAAGTAACGCACCATGGCGGTCAACGCCATGTGCATCATCAACCCCTGGCCGCAGAGGCGAAGCAGAAAGAGCGCCGCCAGGAGGGCCACCACCCCCGGGGCGACGGCCATGACCACCGCGCCGGTGGTCAGCCCTGCGGCCACCAGCACCGCGTAGAACCGCAGATCGATCCGGTCCATAGCGCGGCCCACGACGATGATGGTCGCCGCGCTGCCCAGCGTGGCGACTCCGTAAATGGCGCCGAAGCCGCCGTGTGAAAGGCCGAACGCCTCCCGGATCTCCGCGCCGAAGAGCGCGATAAAGAAGGTCTGACCGACACCGGAGAGCACGGCCGCCAACAGGCCGAAGCCGAGCAGCCGGTACTCGGTGGCGAAAAAGCGCAGGAAGGGTTGCATCGTGGGACATTCTACGCGGTCGCCGCGACCGGGGAGGCATCCCGGGGATGAATTGGGCCGGCCCC
>SKYL01000257.1 GCA_007127935.1 Halorhodospira sp.
GTGCGGACCGTGCAGATGAAGGGCAAGCGGAAGCGGTTCGGCCGACTCAGCGGGCGACGGGCGCACTGGAAGAAGGCGTACGTCTCCTTGGAGCCGGGCTACGACATCGACTTCATGGGCGGCGCTGAGTAAAGGGGTAGAGCGAGCCATGGCACTGGTCAAGAGTAAACCGACATCCCCGGGGCGGCGCTTCGTCGTTCGCACGAAGGATGACCGGCTGCATAAAGGCGGGCCGTACGAGCCGCTGGTGGTCAAGCAGAGCAAGACCGGCGGGCGCAATAACGCCGGTCGGATCACCACGCGCCATCGCGGTGGCGGGCACAAGCAGCGCTACCGGATCATCGACTTCAAGCGCGATAAGGAAGGGGTGCCTGGCCGGGTGGAGCGGTTGGAGTACGATCCCAACCGGACCGCTCATATCGCATTGGTCCTTTATACGGACGGCGAGAGAAGGTATATTGTTGCGCCTCGCGGCATTGACGTCGGTGCGCCGATCCAGTCGGGACGAGAGGCACCGATCCGGCCCGGTAATGCGCTGCCGCTTCGGAACATCCCGGTGGGCACCCAGGTTCACTGTGTCGAGTTGAAGCCCGGCAAGGGCGCGCAGTTGGCGCGTTCGGCCGGCGCCTCGGTGCAGATCGTCGCCCGCGAGGGGAACTACGCCACGTTGCGCTTGCGCTCCGGAGAGATGCGTAAGGTGCGCTCCGATTGCAAGGCGACGGTGGGCGAGGTGAGTAATCAGGAACACAGCCTCCGCACCCTGGGTAAGGCGGGCGCCAAGCGCCACCTCGGGTTCCGCCCCACCGTTCGCGGTGTTGCGATGAACCCGGTGGATCACCCCCATGGTGGCGGCGAGGGTCGGACCTCCGGCGGACGCCATCCGGTGACGCCCTGGGGCGTACCCACCAAGGGCCATAAGACGCGTAAGAACAAGCGCACGACGCAGTACATCGTGCGCGGACGCAAGCGGTAAGGGGTAGATAGCCGTGCCACGCTCGACCAAGAAAGGGCCGTTCGTCGACCACCACCTTCTCAAGAAGGTGGAAGAGGCGAACCAAAGCAGCAGCAAGCGTCCGATCAAGACCTGGTCGCGACGTTCGATGGTGATGCCGGACATGGTCGGGCTGACCATCGCGATCCACAACGGGCGTCAGCACGTACCGGTGCTGATCAACGAGAATATGGTCGGCCACAAGCTTGGCGAGTTCGCCGGTACCCGGACCTTCCGGGGACACGCGGCGGACAAGAAGTCGAAGCGCTAAGGGGGCACCATGGAAACCCGAGCAACGCTCCGTTATTCCAGGATCTCGCCGCAAAAGGCGCGCTTGGTGGCCGATCAGATCCGCGGCTTGCCGGTGGAAACGGCTCTGCAGCAGTTGGAGTTCCACCGCAAAAAGGGCGCGGTGATCATCCGTAAGGTGCTGGAGTCGGCCATTGCCAACGCCGAGCACAACGACGGCGCCGACATCGACGAGTTGCGGGTCTCGAAGGTCTACGTGGACGAAGGCCCCGTGATGAAGCGCATCCGGCCGCGGGCCAAGGGGCGCGCCAATCGCATCCTCAAGCGGATGAGCCACATTACCGTGGCCGTCGCCGAGGACTAAGGCGAAAGAGAAGAGAGGACGGCATGGGTCACAAAGTCCATCCCACCGGCTTTCGGCTGGGCGTCACGCAAGACTGGCGTTCCATGTGGTACGCCGACAGCCGGCGGTTCGCGGAGTACCTGAACACCGACCTGGAGGTGCGTAAGTTCATCCGGGAGCGGTTGAAGAACGCGTCGGTGAGTACGATTCGCATTGAAAGGCCGGCGAAGAACGCGCTGGTGACCATCCATACCGCGCGGCCCGGCATCGTGATCGGGAAGAAGGGCGAGGATATCGATCGCCTGCGGGGTGAGGTCGCCGAGCGGATGGGCGTGCCGGTGCATATCAACATCGAGGAGATCCGCAAGCCCGAGGCCGACGCCACGCTGGTGGCGGAGAGCATCGCCGGGCAATTGGAGCGCCGCGTGATGTTCCGGCGTGCCATGAAGCGTGCCGTGGGCAACGCGATGCGGGTTGGTGCCCAGGGGATCAAGGTCCAGGTGGCTGGCCGGTTGAACGGCGCCGAGATCGCCCGCAGCGAGTGGTATCGCGAGGGCCGCGTGCCGTTGCATACGCTGCGCGCAGATATCGACTACGGCTTGGCGGAGGCGAAGACCACCTACGGGGTGATCGGCGTCAAGGTCTGGATCTTCAAGGGCGAAGTCATCGACACCGAAACCGAGGGTGCTCCGGCGGAGCGGGCGCGTCGCGCCACTCCGACCAAGGGCTAACGGACGGGAGCGAGCGCCATGTTACAGCCAAAGCGGACCAAGTACCGGAAGCAGCAGAAGGGGCGCAACTCCGGCCTCGCCACCCGCGGAAACCGGGTGAGCTTCGGTGAGTACGGCCTGAAGGCCACCAGTCGCGGGCCGATCACCGCCCGGCAGATCGAGGCGGCGCGCCGTGCCATCAACCGTTACATCAAGCGTAGCGGCAAGATCTGGATTCGGATATTCCCGGACAAGCCGGTGACCTCCAAGCCGCTGGAAGTGCGGCAGGGTAAGGGCAAGGGCAACGTGGAATTCTGGGCCGCGCCGGTGCAACCCGGGCGGGTGCTTTATGAAATCGAGGGAGTTTCCGAAGAGGCGGCTCGCGAGGCGTTTCGCCTGGCCGCCGCGAAGCTCCCGGTGAAGACGACGTTCGTCAGCCGGACGGTGATGTGATGGACGCGAGCAAGCTACGCGAGAAGAGTATCGAGGATCTGGAGAAGGAGCTTCTGGAGCGGCGCAAGGAGCAGTTCAACCTGCAGATGCAGAAGGCCACCGGGCAGTTGGGTCGGCCGGACCAGCTCAAGGTCGTGCGCCGTGACATCGCACGCATCAAGACGGTGTTGAACGAGCGCAACAGGGCGGAGCAGCGGGCATGAGCGACGAGCAGAAGATCAAGCGGCGCACCGTCACCGGGCGTGTCGTCAGCGACAAGATGGACAAGACGGTGACCGTGCTCGTGGAGCGCCGGGTGAAGCACCCGCTCTACGGCAAGTACGTGCGCCGCTCCACCAAGGTGCATGCCCACGACGAGGCCAACGAGGGTCGTCTCGGGGACTGGGTCACCGTGGAGGAGTGCCGCCCGCTGTCCAAGACCAAGTCTTGGCGGTTGACGGAAGTCGTCGAAAGGGCCGCGCAGTAGCGCGGAAGAGTGCTCCATTACGGAGCCGGAGCCGAATTGGGTAGAGCGCCATGATCCAGATGCAGACCCTCCTTACCGCAGCCGACAACAGCGGCGCCCGACAGGTGCAGTGCATCAAGGTGCTGGGTGGCTCCAAGCGCCGGTACGCCGGCATTGGAGACATCATCAAGGTCAGCGTCAAAGACGCGGTCCCGCGGGGGCGTGTCAAAAAGGGTGAGGTGTACAACGCGGTGGTGGTCCGCTGTCGGTCGGGCGTGCGTCGTCCCGACGGGTCGCAGATTCGCTTCGACGGCAATGCCGCCGTGTTGCTTAACAACAACTTGCAACCCATCGGGACCCGTGTGTTCGGGCCGGTCACGCGGGAACTGCGGACCGAGCGGTTCATGCGGATCATTTCCCTGGCGCCCGAAGTACTGTAGGCGAGGTCACCATGTGGAAGATTCGAAGGGGTGACGAGGTCATCGTCATCGCCGGAAAGGATAAGGGCCGTCGCGGTCGCGTCAGCCGGGTCATCCCGGAGCGGGACCGGGTGGTGGTGGAAAATGTCAACATGATCAAGCGGCATACCCGCGGCAATCCCATGCGTGGGACCACCGGCGGGATCGTGGAGAAGGAAGCGCCGATTCACATCTCCAACGTGGCGATCTACAACCCGAACGGCGGCAAGGCGGACCGGGTGGGGATTCGTTACGACGGGGACAAAAAGGTGCGTTTCTTCAAGTCCGACGACCAGCTGATCGATGCCTGAGGGGACGGTGATGGCGACGCTTCGCACACAGTACCTGAACGAGGTGGTCCCCGCCCTCCGGGAGCGTTTCGGATACCGGAACGTCATGGAGGTGCCGCGGCTCGAGAAGATCACCCTCAACATGGGCCTCGGAGAGGCGACCCGGGACAAGAAGGTCCTGGAAGTGGCCCAGGCCGAGTTGGCCATGATTTCCGGGCAGAAGCCCATCATCACGCTGGCGAGCAAGTCGGTGGCGGGGTTCAAAATCCGGGAAGGGTGGCCCAACGGGTGCAAGGTGACCTTGCGCCGGGAGCGTATGTACGAGTTCCTGGAGCGGTTCATCCACGTGGTCTCTCCTCGGATTCGGGACTTCCGGGGGTTTTCCCCGCGTTCCTTCGATGGTCGGGGGAA
>SKYL01000222.1 GCA_007127935.1 Halorhodospira sp.
GCTGGCCCTGGACGCCAAGATCAACGTGGATGACAACGCCATCGAGGTGGGGCGCCAGATCCAGATTGCCGATATGCGCGACCTAACCCAGGAGGACGAGACCGAGGTCAAGGCGGCGGAGCACAACCTCAACTACATCACCCTCGACGGTAACATCGGCTGCATGGTCAACGGCGCCGGCCTGGCCATGGCCACCATGGACGTGATCAAGCTCCACGGCGGCGAGCCGGCCAACTTCCTCGACGTGGGGGGTGGCACCACCACCGAGCGGGTGACCGAGGCGTTCAAACTCATCGTCTCCAGCGAATCGGTCCAGGGCATCCTGGTCAACATCTTCGGCGGCATCGTCCGCTGCGACATGATCGCCGAGGGGATCATGTCGGCCGTGAAGGAGGTCGGCGTGACGGTGCCGGTGGTGGTCCGCCTGGAGGGGACCAACGTTGAGCAGGGCAAGAAGCTGCTGGCCGACAGCGGCATGGACCTGATTACCGCCGACGATCTCAGTGACGCCGCCGCCAAGGTGGTGGCCGCCGTCCGCGGCGCCGCGTAAGCCCACGGCAGAGGAGCCGAACATGAGCGTACTTGTCGACAAGAACACCAAGGTCATCGTGCAGGGCTTCACCGGGAAGCAGGGCACCTTTCACGCCCAACAGGCCATCGCCTACGGCACCCAGGTGGTGGGTGGGGTGACGCCGGGCCGGGCCGGGGAGACCCACCTGGAGCGGCCGGTCTTCAACACTGTCCACGACGCCGTGGCGGCCACCGGCGCCGACGCCTCGATGATCTACGTCCCGGCGGCCTTCGCCGCCGACGCCATTCTGGAGGCCGCCGACGCCGGGATTGGCGTCATCGCCTGCATCACCGAGGGCATTCCAGTGCTGGACATGCTCCACGTGAAGGAGGCGCTGAAATCCACCGGCGCCCGGCTGATCGGGCCGAACTGCCCGGGGATAATCACCCCGGAGGCATGCAAGATCGGCATCATGCCGGGCCACATCCACCAGGCCGGGCGCATCGGTATTGTCTCCCGGTCCGGGACGCTGACCTACGAGGCGGTGAAACAGACCACCGACGCCGGACTCGGCCAATCCACCTGCATCGGCATCGGTGGCGATCCGATTCAAGGGCTCTCCTTCGTGGAGTGCCTGGAGCTATTCCAGGCCGACCCCCAGACCGAAGGGGTGGTGATGGTGGGCGAGATCGGCGGCACCGCCGAGGAGGAGGCCGCCGAGTACATCCGGACCCACGTGACCAAGCCGGTGGTGGCGTACATCGCCGGCGTCACCGCGCCGCCGGGCAAGCGTATGGGCCACGCCGGGGCGATCATCTCCGGCGGCAAGGGCACCGCCGAGGACAAGTTCGCCGCCCTCGACCGCGCTGGCGTCTCCACCGTCCGCTCCCCCACCGAGATCGGCACCCGGATGAAAGAACTGGTGGGTTAGCGGGGACGAAGCACGTCATTGCGAGGAGCGGAGCGACGAAGCAATCTCCGACCCGTTGGCGACAACGCATGGAGATTGCTTCGCTGCGCTCGCAATGACGGTCCACCTCCAAGCCCGCGGTGATACACTTTTTCCCCATGTCACCTCCCGCCCCACTCACCATCGCCATCGCCCAAATCGCCACGGGCGTCGGCGATATTTCGGCCAATACCCGGCGCATCATCAACGCCATCCACACCGCCCGCGACCGGGAAGGCGCCGACCTGGTGGTCTTCCCCGAACTGGCCGTCACCGGCTACCCGCCGGATGATCTGCTGCTGCGCCGCGACTTCCTCGCCGCCGCCGAGGCGGCGGTGGCCGAGGTGGCGGCGGCGTCCACCGGTATCACCACCGTGGTGGGGGTGCCTCTGGGCTACGGTGGCGGGGTCTGGAACGCCGCGGTGGTGCTGGCGGAGGGGGAGCGCCGGGCGGTTTCGCACAAGCGCCGTCTGCCCAGTTACAGCGTCTTCGACGACAATCGCCACTTCACCGCCGGTCACGCCCCGTGTCTCTTCACCTGTGCCGGCCGGCGGCTGGCGGTGACCATCTGCGAGGACTTGTGGGCGACCGGGCCGGTGGCGGAGGCGGCGGCGGCCGGCGCCGAGGCGGTCGTCAACATCAACGCCTCCCCGTTCCACGCCGGCAAGCCGGAGGAGCGCGAGGCGGTGGCGCTGGCGCGGGGGGCCGAGACCGGCCTGCCGATCTTCTATGCTAACGCGGTCGGCGGCCAGGACGATGTGGTCTACGACGGCGCCTCCTTTGCCGTGGACGCCGCGGGCCGGGTGGCGGCGCGGGCGCCGTTCATGGAAGAGGCGGTGACGGTCTGGCGGCTCCATCCGGACGGATCGGTGACCGGGCCGCTGCCCGCGTTGCCCGAGGCGATCCCGTCGGTCTATGCCGCGCTGGTTCGCGCCACCCGCGACTACGTGCGGCGCAACGGCTTTGAAGAAGTGGTGCTGGGGCTCTCCGGCGGCATCGACTCGGTCCTGGTGGCCGCGGTGGCGGCCGACGCCCTGGGGCCGGAGCGGGTGCAGGCGGTGATGATGCCGACCCGCTACACCGCCTCCCGCAGCCTGGAGGATGCGCGTAAGGCGGTCGATCTGCTGGGCATCGACTACCGGGTGGTGGAGATCGAGCCCCTCTTTCAAGGCTATCTCGACGTGTTGGCCCCGTGGTTCGAGGGTCGTCCGGTGGACGTCACCGAGGAGAACCTCCAGTCGCGCATCCGGGGCAACTTGTTGATGGCCCTCTCCAACAAGTTTGGCCGGATGCTGCTGGCCACCGGCAACAAGAGCGAGCTGGCGGTGGGCTACGCCACCCTCTACGGCGACATGTGCGGCGGCTTCGCACCGTTGAAAGACGTCTACAAGACCGACGTCTACCGGCTGGCCGAATACCGCAACTGCCTCTCGCCGGCGGTGCCGCCGTCGGTGATCGAGCGCGCGCCCACGGCGGAGTTGCGTCACGATCAGCGGGACGAGGACTCGTTGCCCCCCTATCCGGTGCTGGACGGTATCCTTTCGCTCTACATGGAGGACGATCGGTCGGAACGGGAGATCGTGGAGCGCGGCTTTGACCCGGCGGTGGTGGAGCGGGTGGTGGGCATGCTTTACCGTAACGAGTACAAGCGCCGTCAGGCCGCGCCGGGGGTCAAGGTCACCCGGCGGGCCTTCGGCCGGGACCGCCGTTACCCGATTACGTCCGGTTGGCGGGGTGCGGCATCAAGCGAGTCACAAGAGCGGGAGCGGAACGCATGAAGAAGGTCGAGGCGATCATCAAGCCGTTCAAGCTGGACGATGTCCGGGAGGCGTTGTCGGAGATCGGTATCACCGGCATGACGGTCACGGAGGTGAAGGGCTTCGGTCGCCAGAAGGGCCATACCGAGCTCTACCGCGGCGCGGAGTACGTGGTGGACTTCCTGCCGAAGATGCGCCTGGAGGTGGTGGTGGCGGACGACGCGGTGGACCGCTGCGTGGAGGCCATCACCGGGGCGGCGCGCACCGGCAAGATCGGCGACGGGAAGATCTTCGTCACCGACGTCCAGCGGGTGATCCGGATTCGTACCGGGGAAGAGGACGAGAGCGCGATCTGAGCGGAGATCCGTGATCTATGGCGCACGCTCGGCGAGGGCCGGTGTGGGGGGTTGGTCGAGGCGTTCGATCTCGCGCAGGACGTCGTCGCTCAGGTCGTCCAGGCCGAGCCCCCGGTACGCCTGGGCCAGTCGGGTCATGGCTTCGCCCACCGCGGAGGTGCCCGGGTAGTCGGACATCACGGTGCGGGCACGGCCCGCTGCGGCCAAGTAGGCGCCGCGCTCCAGATAGAAGTCGGTGATGTAGAGTTCGTAGGCCGCCAAGTGTTCCCGCAGGGCGTCCTTGCGTTCCCGGGCGTCGGCCACGTATTCGCTCTCCGGGAAACGCTCCACCAACTCCTGGTAATCGAGGAAGGTGCGCCGGCGCGGTTCCGGGTCGCGGAGGACCTGGTTCACGCCGAAAAACCGGCCCGGCCCGCCGCCGTCCATCGACTCCCGGGCGACGCCGCGCATGTAGAGGGCGTAGGCCACGTTCTCGTCCCGGGGGTGCATGCGGATGAAGCGATCCGCGGCCGCCACCGCCGACTCCGGCTGCTGGGCCTTGTAATGGCCGTAAATGATCCGTAGTTGGGATTCGATGGCGTGGACGCCGAAGGGGTACCTGGCCACCAACTGCTCGAACTTCTCCACCGCCATGTCGTCATTGCCCCGGCGCATGGTCTCCATGGCTTCCTGGTGCATCTCCTCGACCATCCGCTCTTCGTCGACAACCTCCCGGCCGCCGCAGGCGGCCAGGATCAGAGCGGAGGCAAGGATCACGAC
>SKYL01000068.1 GCA_007127935.1 Halorhodospira sp.
CCCTTCTTCGCCACGCCCCAATGCACTGGACGAAGAAGATCGGCGCCTGTTGGCGGCCTTCCAGCAGGGATTGCCGTTGACGCCGCGCCCCTACCAAGCGTTGGGGGAGCGCGCCGGGATGAGTGAGCCGGACGTGTTGCGCCGGCTGGAGCGTTTGCAAGAGGACGGCCGCTTCAACCGCATGGGGCTCATCGTTCGCCACCATGAACTGGGGTACCGCGCCAACGCCATGATGGTCTGGGCGTTGCCGGCGGAAGCGGTGCCCGCCATGGGCCGCGCCATGGCCCGTTACCCCTTCGTGACGCTCTGCTACCGTCGGCGGCCACAACCGCCGGCGTGGCCGTACAACCTCTTCTGTATGATCCACGGGCGCGATCGTGACGCCGTGCTCGGTCACCGGGATCGTTTGGTGGCCGATCTGGATTTGGGGGCCGTGCCCCACCAAGTACTCTTCAGCACCCGGCGGTTCAAGCAGCGCGGCGCCTGGTATCTGCAGGATGGCGACGCCGGGGCCGGACGGCCGGTGGCCGCCGGGGGAGCATAGGCCGTGGACCCTATCGATCGTGAATTGGTGAACCGCCTGCAGGACGGGATCGAGATCGGTCCGCGCCCTTTTGCCGAGAGCGCCAAGGCACTGGGCATCCCCGAGGAGGAGGTGGTGCGGCGTATCCAGCGGATGGTGGACGACGGCTACCTGAGCCGTTTCGGCCCGCTCTACAACGCGGATCGTATGGGTGGCGCGGTGACCCTGGCGGCCATGGCGGTGCCGCCGGAGCGCATGGACGAGGTGGTGGAGCAGGTCAACGCCCACGTGGAAGTCTCCCACAACTACGCCCGGGATCATGACGTTCTGAACATGTGGTTCGTGATCTCCGCCGAGGCGCCTAATCGGGTGGACGAGGTGATGGACGCCATCCGGGAGGAGACCGGGCTGGAGGTCTACAACATGCCCAAAGAACGGGAGTACTACATCGGGTTGAGGTTGGCCCTGTGAGCGGCCGACCGTCCCCGGAAGGGGTGACCTTGGATGCGGTGGATCGTCGCATCATCGCCGCCACCCAGGGTGGTCTTCCCCTGGTGCCGGAGCCGTTTCATCAACTGGCCGAGACGCTGGGTCTGACGGCGGAGGAGGTGATGGAGCGGCTCCAACGGATGCAGGCAGCGGGCGCCGTCCGCCGCATCGCCGCGATTCCGCACCACTATGCCCTGGGCTTCAAGGCTAACGGGATGACGGTGTGGGACGTGCCGGACGACCGGGTGGACGTGCTCGGGCCGCAAGTGGGCGCGCTCGATTTCGTCAGCCACGCCTACCGCCGGCCTCGTCATCCGCCGCGGTGGCCGTACAATCTCTTCGCCATGGTCCACGGCCGCAGCCGTGACGAGGTGGAGGCGCAGGTGGCGGTGATCGCCGATCTCCTGGGGGACGCGAACCGCGGCCACCAAGTCCTCTATAGTACACGGGTTCTAAAAAAGACCGGCTTGCGCTTGCGAGCCTGACGGAGGTTTCTATGTTCCGGGTTTCACAGTACATGCGGGAACTGCTGGCGCCGACGCCGCTGGGCCCCCGGCAGGGACCGCCCGGTCCGGTGGTGATCTGGAACCTGATCCGCCGGTGCAACCTCGCCTGTAAGCACTGCTACTCGATCTCCGCCGATCACGAGTTCGGCGGCGAGCTGGAAACGTCCGAGATCTATACCGTCATGGATGACCTGAAGTCGTTCAGGGTGCCGGTCTTGATCCTCTCCGGCGGTGAGCCCTTGTTGCGGCCCGATATCTTCGATATCTCCCGCCGTGCCAAGGCCATGGGCTTCTATACAGGGCTCTCCAGCAACGGGACGCTGATCACCGAGGAGAACATCGGCGATATCGCCGCCATCGGATACGACTACGTCGGCATCAGCCTGGACGGCATCGGTTCGGTCCACGACCACTTCCGGCGCAAGGAAGGCGCCTTCGACCAGTCGATCCGGGCGGTGCGGTTGTGCCGCGACGCCGGCATCAAGATCGGTATTCGTTTCACCATGACCCGGGACAACGCCGAGCAGCTGCCCCAATTGTTGGACCTGATGGAAGAAGAGAACATCGATAAGTTCTACTTCTCCCACCTGAACTACGCCGGCCGGGGCAACCGCAACCGGGCCGATGACGCCTTCCTCGACACCACCCGTTGGGCCATGGATCTGCTCCTCCAGCGGGCCATGGCGTACGCCGAGGCGGGCTCCACCAAGGAGTTCGTCACCGGCAACAATGACGCCGACGGGGTCTACCTGCTGCTGTGGGCGGCGGAACGCTTCCCCGAGTTGCAGGACCACCTGCGGGCGAAGCTGGTGCAGTGGGGCGGCAACTCGTCCGGTGTCAACGTGGCCAACATCGACAACCTGGGTGAAGTCCACCCCGACACCATGTGGTGGCACTACAGCCTGGGTAATGTCCGGGAGCGGCCATTCTCCGAGATCTGGATGGATACCTCCGACCCGATCATGGCTGGACTCAAGCAGCAACCGCGCCAGGTCAAGGGTCGCTGCGCCGAGTGCCGGCACCTCGATATCTGTGGTGGCAATACCCGGGTGCGCGCCCTGCAACTGACCGGCGATCCGTGGGACGAAGATCCAGCCTGCTACCTCACCGATGAGGAGATCGGCGTGACGCCCGGGAGAGAGCGTTTGGCGGTGACCCCTTACAGTAGGAGGAAGGAGCGGCATGCGTCGTAATCGCCCGATTTTATTCGCATCGGCCGTGGCTTCGGCGCTGGTTTCCGCCGTGGCCTTGAACGGCTGTTCCAACTCCCAGGACTCGGCCCAGCCGGCAGTGGACGGGGAGGGACTCTACCAGAGCTATTGCGCCGTTTGTCACGGGGCGGACCGTTTGGGTGGCGAGGGTCCGGCGCTGTTGCCCGAGAACCTGCGCCGCCTCTCGCGGGACGATGCCCACACCGCCATCGGCGAGGGGTTGGCGGCAACGCAGATGCCGGTCTTCGGCGCGGTGCTGGATGAAGAGCAGATCACCGCCATCGTGGACTTCATCTACCAGCCGTTGGCCGAAGTGCCCCGGTGGCGCATCGCCGAGATGACGGCCACCCATCGCGTGTTCGATCCGCCGGAGGGCGGTTACCGGGATGAGCCGGTCTTCGAGGCCGATATGGAGAACCTCTTCGTGGTGGTGGAGACCGGCGACCACCACGCGACGATCTTGGACGGCGACCGGTTCGAGCCGCTGCACCGCTTCCGGACCCACCACACCCTCCACGGCGGTCCGAAGTACTCGCCGGACGGCCGCTACGTCTTCTTCGTCTCCCGCGACGGTTGGGTGACCCGCTTCGACCTTTACAACCTGCACGTGACCCACGAGATCCGTGCCGGGATCAACGCCCGTAACGTGGCGCTCTCCGCCGACGGCCGTTACGTGGCGGTGGGGAATTACCTGCCCCACACTCTGGTCGTGCTGGATGCGCGGGACCTGACGCCCCTGAAGTCGATTCCGGTGGTGGGGGCGGCCGACGGCGGGACGTCGCGGGTCAGCGCCGTCTACCAGTCGGCGCCGCGGGGGAATTTCATCGCCGCCCTGCGCGACGTGCCGGAGATCTGGGAACTCTACTACGACGACACCGCGCCGGAGGACGCCGAACCGGCGTCCGGGGAAGGTCCGGGAGAGGGCTTCCATATCCGGCGGATTGCTACCGAAGAGCATATGGACGACTTCTTTTTCGATCCCGATCACGGTCATGTCCTGGGGTCGGCCCGGGACAGCGAACGCTCGTTGGTGATTGATCTTGATCGGGGGGAGGCGGTGGCCGAGTTGGAGATCGAGGGGCTGCCGCACTTGGCGTCGGGGATCACGTGGGAGCGCGAAGGGCGCATCGTGATGGCCACGCCGCACTTGCACGACGGCGCGGTGAGCGTGGTGGATACCGAGGCGTGGGAGGTGATCGCCCGCATCGAGACCGAGGGACCGGGGTTCTTCCTGCGCAGCCACGAGAACACCCGCTATGCATGGGTGGACGTCTTCTTCGGGCCGAACCGCGATCTGATGCATGTCATTGACAAGGAGACCCTGGAGATCGTTGAGACATTGCGTCCCGAGCCCGGGAAGACAGCGGCCCACGTGGAGTTCACCCGGGACGGCAGCCATGCGCTGGTGAGCCTGTGGGAGCTGGACGGCGCGCTGGTGATCTATGACGCCGAGACCTTTGAAGAGGTCCGGCGTTTGCCGATGCGCAGGCCATCGGGCAAGTACAACGTCTCCAACAAGATCTACCGGTCCCCCGGTACCAGCCACTAATGGAACGCTGATATTGTCCGTCATTGCGAGCGAAGCGAAGCAATCTCCACCA
>SKYL01000021.1 GCA_007127935.1 Halorhodospira sp.
GACCTCCAGATCAAGCGCCCGGCGATCCGAGGGCGAGTTGGTGTCGTTGGCCGACTGCACCGCCAACTCACGAACCCGCTGGAGAAGATTGCTCATCTCTTCCATCGCCCCTTCCGCCGTCTGCGCGAAGGAAATCCCGTCGTTGGCGTTCCGGGCCGCCTGGTTCAGACCGTTGATCTGGGCGGTGAACCGCCCGCTGACGGCCAGACCCGCGGCGTCGTCCCGCGCGCTGTTGATCCGCAAACCCGAAGCGAGACGCTCCAGGGAGACTCCAAGGTCGCCCTTGGAGGCGTTCAGGTGCCGCTGCGTGTTCAGCGACGCGACATTGGTATTGATGACCTGTGCCATGACCCCTTCTCCTCACTCACGTGCCCGACGCAATCGCGCCGTTGCTGACCCCTGGCACGAGCGGCCCCGTTCGCCGGGCACGCACTCATGCGCTTGCCCAACGTATCGGCCGGTCATTCGACAGCTTTAGCGACGCCCCCAAAATTTTTGAGGGCGCCGCCGGGGTCATAACACGTTTTTGAGGGTCATGGTCTGTGGTTCACCTCCTCTCGAACTCTCTCCTACTCACTCCTGCGGTGCATGCTGTTTTGCCGTGTTCCGGCGCCGGCTCCCGGGGTCAAGGGGAGCCGGCTACGGGGCCCGGGGGGTCAATCCGGGCCCCTAGCCGGGGTTACTGCAGCAAGGTCAGCACGTTCTGCGGGACTTGGTTCGCCTGCGCCAACATGGAGGTACCCGCCTGCTGGAGGATCTGGGTACGGGTCATGTTGGACGTCTCCTCCGCGAAGTCGGCGTCCATGATCCGCGACCGGGTCGCGCTCATGTTTTCCGAGATGTTTTGCAGGTTGGAGACGGTGGACTCGAACCGGTTCTGCACCGCACCGAGGTCCGCCCGGACCGCGTTGATCTGGCCCAGTGCGAAGTCCACGGTCCTGATCGCGTTGCTCGCGGACTCGCGACCGCGCACATCCAAGGCCCACTGACCGGAGACGGTGTACCGCTCCGCCTGCAGGGCATCGCCCTCCCGGTTCTGCAGACCCAGAGCGGCCAGATCGGCCCCCTCGGTCAGGATCACCGGACGGCCCACGTCGTTGACCAACTGGATGCCGCGCTCGAAGCGGGTCGCCCCGTTCGGGCCCAGGATCTCCGCGTTGCCGATCGGGCTGCGGTCGGGTGCCGTGTTCTCCAACACGAAGTCGGCGTCGGAGACCAGGCGGAAGCCGTTGTCACCGGCCTGCTCGGCCCGCACACCGGTCCGGGCCGACTCGCGGTTAACCTCGTCCAGGAAGTTCTGGAGGGCCGCCGCATTGTCTTCGGAACCGCTGAAGCCGATCTCATACCCGTTGATCAGCAACATGCCTTCCCGGTCGCCGGGGTTGCTGAAGGTGATGACATCGGTCTCGGCCAAATCGGCCCGGAAGGCCTGGACACCCGTACCGGTGGTCGCGGCATTGAGGGCGTTGACCACGTCGGCCACTTCCCGGGTGCCGGCGAGGCTGACCTCGACGCCGTTGACCATGATGGAGTTGACGTCGAGATCGGTGTATTCACCGTTCTCGTCCAACTCACGGCTTACGGTGTAGCCGTCCAGCACCTCGGCGCCCAGCACTTCGCCGCGGACATCCACGCCCGTGACGTTGATGGTCTGAGCCCGGTTGGCGCCCACCTGGAAGACCAGCTCCCGCATGGTGCCGTCCAGGATGTTCTGGCCGTTGAACTGGGTGCTGCGGGAGATCCGGTCGATCTCCATCACCGCCTGCTGCACCTCGGCATCCAGCGCCCGGCGGTCGGAAGCGGTGTTGGTGTCGTTGGCCGCCTGCACTGCCAGCTCACGAATACGCTGCAGCAGGTTGCCCATCTCCTCCATGGCGCCTTCCGCCGTCTGGGCGAAAGAGATGCCGTCGTTGGCGTTCCGGGCGCCCTGATTCAGGCCGTTGATCTGAGCGGTGAACCGGTTGCCGATGGCGAGACCGGCCGCGTCGTCCTTGGCGGAGTTGATCCGCAGACCGGACGACAGCCGCTCCATCGACGTACCCAACTCACCCTGGGAGGCACTCAAGTGCCTCTGCGCGTTCAGCGACGCCATGTTGGTGTTAATTACCTGTGCCATGACTCCTCTCCTCTCTGCGAAGCCGTCCGAAGGCCAGGGCGGCGACAACTTGCCGCCTTCGGAGACCCTTATCTTGCCTTCGCTTTCCTTATCGGCCCTGGGCGGCAAACCTTTACACCAGGGCGGCAAAAAATTGCCGCTTTTTTTCCGCCCCGAGGTAACCAGTTGAAATAAAGAGGGCAAATAACCACACATCAGTGTCGTGAGCGGCTTTACAAGGGGACTCCATCAGGTATGCACACTCGAAGAGGCAGGCCGGCGAAGCCGTTACGGCCTGATCCGGGCAAGACGTTGCCGCCGGCCGGCAATGGGGCAAAAAAAAGCCGGGGGCGGAAGCCCCCGGCAAATCCTTGCCATGCCAAGAGAGAGAAGAAGCTAGAAGGCGTACCTCGCGCCCAACTCGAAACTGCGCTCCGGGCCGACGTAGATGCCCTGGCGCAGGCCGGCGATGTAGCGCTCATCCGTGAGGTTCTTGACCGCACCGGATACGCTCAACTGAGGGCCTACCGCATATCGACCCGTCAGATCAAACGTGTGGTAGCTCGGGACCAAGCCACCATCGTGGTTGGCGGGGTCGATCTTCTTGCGGTTCATCCCATCCCCATACACCTCATCGGTGAAGTTCATCAACAGGGCGGTTTGCAAGGGGCCGGACTGATACCCCAGCGCCAGATTGGCCGTCCACTCCGGCGAGTAAGGCAGGCGATTGCCCTTCTCCGCACCGCCGTCGCCGGTACGGTCTTCTCCGAATTCCGCGGTCGGGATCCAGGTCACATTGCCATCAACGCGGAATCCGTGCCCGATGGCATACCCCAACGCGGCCTCCAGACCCTGGATCAATGCGCTCCCCTCGTTGGGCGCCTGAATACCGGAGATGCCGGGGTCCACCTGGTTGGAGAAATCCATCTGGAAGGCGGTCACCTCGTAGCTGAGGGCATCTCTGCCTCCGCGCACGCCGAGCTCGATATTCAGCGACTTCTCGGCCTCGGTCGGCTTATCGTCGGTATTGACCACACTGCCCACCAGCGGCGGCGCGAACGCCTGGTAGACGCTGCCATAGAGCTGCGCCGCCGGGGTGAGCCAGTAGGTTGCGCCAATGCCCGGCAGTAGTTCGGTATTGGTATAGGTGTCAGAGGAGCCGGTGGCTGCCTGCAAATTCTTGCGCTTCTGTTCGTAGGTCTCCATGCGCAGGCCCGCCGTGACTGATAGCCGCTCGTCGATGTCGAAGCGGTTCTGGGCGAAGAGCGCCAAGCTGTCGGCGGAATCGACTCGATTTCGCTGCAGCGTGCCGTTGGGATCCCGTGGCGTTGCTCGATCTGCACGTATCGTCTGATCCAACATCTCTTCTTGCATCAGGCGCACACCGAGTTCCGCCTCATTACCGATACCGAACGCGGAGTGATCCATGGTCAGGCGTGACTCGACACCGATCCGCTCGAAGAGGCGATTATTGCCTTGTACTTCATCGCTAAAATCCCATACTGTGTGGCCATCAGAGTTAGTGGTCGTTTCGTTGGCCGTAAGGCGATATCGCCAGTAATCCCGATTCATCTCGCTCCAGTAGAACAGCGACTGTAGGCGCATGCCGGCGCTGACGTCCCACTCATGGTTGATATCGAAGGCCGTGCGCTCGGTCAGAAAGTAGTCATCGGGGGCGGGATTGAACGTGGCGCCGGCCTTATACGCGTCCGGGAAAAGACCACGGTAGGAGATATTGGCCTCATTCTCGTAGTACGAGAATTTCACGCCGACAAACTGGTCGCGCCCGATGGCGGTCCCGGATTTGACCATCACATCGGTCATGTCCCAGCCCCTGTCCATCCAGCCATCGCTCTCGGCCTTGGTGGCGACGATGCCAAAGAGCGCATCACCAGCGGGCGAGCTGCCGCCGGCCTCGATGGTGGTCTCACGCGTATTCCACGAGCCCACCGTGGCACCGACCACGACGCCGTCATCCGGGGTCTTGGTCTGGTAGTTGATCACACCACCGATGTTGTTCGGGCCATAGCGCAGCGACGATGCGCCCTTGAGGAACTCGACGCCGGCCATCCGCTGCACCCGTGGGTTGAAGTAGCGCCCGTTCCCGACAAAGGTTCCGGGTTGCACCGGCACACCGTCCTCCAACACCAGTGTCTTGTAGTCCCCGGCGGGAATCCCCCGCACACCGATGTTGGTCACCACCGCGCTGTCTTCCTCACCCCTGATGTAAATC
>SKYL01000266.1 GCA_007127935.1 Halorhodospira sp.
CACCCCTTCCTGTGCAACGCCGAGGGCGTGCAGACGATCCGGGACGATATCGAGAAGGAGGGGGTGACCCACCTTTGCATCGCCGCCTGTTCCCGGCGCGCCAAGACGGATGCCTTCCGTTTCCCGACGGTGGCGGTCTCCCGGGCCAATCTGCGTGAAGGGGTCTTGTGGGCCGTGGCCGAGGGGTCGGAGCACGACGAGATCCGCCAGGAGATGGCCGACGACTATGTCCGCATGGGCTGCGCCGAGGTCAAGAAGATGGCGGTCCCGGCCGGCAGTCCGGTGGCCGCCGACAACCGGCGCGTCCTGGTGGTGGGCGGCGGCATGTCGGGCATGACCGCGGCCCTGGAAGCGGCCGAGGCGGGCTACGAGACGCTGCTGGTGGAGAAGAGCGGCGCCTTGGGCGGCTTCGCCAACGAGTTGTGGAAGCGGACGCCGTTCTCCGATCCCTACGCCGAACCGCAGCCGGTCGGCGTCGAGGAGTTGGCGGCGGCGGTCAATGAGCACAAAAACATCACTGTCCACCTGAACTCGACGCTGGCCGAGACTGCCGGCGCGCCGGGCCGTTTCAAGGTCAAGATCGCCCAGGAGAGCGGTGCGGTCACCGAGGAGGCGGTGGGCTCCATCGTTCAGGCCTCCGGATTCACCCTCTACGACATTGAGAAGCTGCCCGAGCTGGGTGGTGGTCAGCCCAATGTCGTGGATCAGGCCGGCTTGGAGAGTCTGGCCAAGGCGTCCGGCGGTGGGCCGATCCAGCGCGCCGACGGCAAGGAAGTGAACTCCGTCGTCTTCGTGCAGTGTGCCGGCCAGCGTGACGCCAGCGGCGAGCACCTGCCGTACTGTTCGGGGCACTGCTGCGGCACCAGCATCAAACAGGCGATGTATTTCAAGGACGCCAACCCGGACGTCAAGACTGTGGTCCTCTATGACGACCTGCGTGTCCCCGGCATGGGCGAGGACTTCTACCGCAGCGCCCAGCGCAAGGGCGTCCTCTTCCGCAAGGCCGAGGCCAAGGGCGTCACCGGCGGTGACAGCTGCCAAGTGCAGGCCTACGACAAGATCCTGGACGCGGAAGAGACCCTCGAAGCCGATCTGGTGGTCCTGGCCACCGGTCTGGTGCCGCGGGCCGGCGTCAACCTGGAGGAGTGGGACCAGGTGGTCACCAAGGCCGAGGGCGGCGACGCCGAGGCCGCGGCGCAGCGGGATGCGATGTACGCCGAGTCGGTGTTGAAGCTCCAGTACCGGCAGGGACCCGATATGCCCCTGTTGCGGCACGGTTTCAATGACAGCCACTTCATCTGCTTCCCCTACGAGACCCGCCGGACCGGTATCTATGCGGCCGGTCCGGTCCGCCGGCCGATGGATCTCTTCCAGGCCACGCAGGACGCAACCGGCGCCGCGCTGAAGGCGATCCAGGCGGTGGAGAACGCCGGCAAGGGCCGGGCGGCCCATCCGCGGGTCGGTGATCTCTCGTATCCCATCGTGCGGCTGGAGGGGTGTACCCAGTGTAAGCGATGCACGGTGGAGTGCCCGTTCGGCGCCATCGACGAGGACGAAAAGCGGTTTCCGGTCTTCAACGAGTCCCGTTGCCGCCGCTGCGGCACCTGCATGGGCGCCTGTCCGGTGCGGGTCATCTCCTTCGAGAACTACTCGGTGGATACGGTGGGCAGCCAGATCAAGGCCGTGGAGATCCCCGACGAGTTCGAGGAGAAGCCGCGCATCCTGATCCTGGCCTGCGAGAACGACGCCTATCCGGCCCTGGATACCGCCGGTATCCACCGGTACGTCTACTCCGCATTTGTGCGGGCGATCCCGGTGCGGTGCCTTGGCTCCGTGAACACCATCTGGATCACCGACGCCCTGAACTCGGGGTACGACGGCGTGATGATGCTGGGTTGTAAGAAGGGCGACGACTACCAGTGTCACTTCGTGAAGGGGTCGGAGATGGCCCACTACCGCATGAGCAAGCTGGACGACACCATGGAGCAGATGATGCTCGAGAAGGAGCGGGTGACCAGCCATGAGGTGGCCATTACCGACCACAAGCGGATTGCCCAACTGATCAACGACTACGTGGCCCAAATCGAGGAGATCGGGCTGTCGCCCATGAAGTTCTGATCTTCCGGCACCGCGTTTGAGGAGAATCAACCCGATGAGTGACGCAAACAGCCAAGCCCTGGCGCACTACCAGGGCAACTTCCTCAAAGAGGTCGAGGAACGGGTCGAAGAGGGCCACTGGGTCAAGATGTGCATGCAGTGTGGCGTCTGCGCCGGCTCCTGCCCGTTCGGTCCGCACTGGGAGCACTCGCCGCAGAAGATCTTCATGATGGTGATGTCCAATAAGCGGGAGGAGGTGCTGACCTCCGACTCGATGTGGATGTGCACCTCGTGCTACACCTGCATCGTCCGCTGCCCGCGGAAGCTGCCCATCACCCACATCATGCACGGCCTGGCCAACTACTCCCATCGCCTCGGGTTGGCGCCCAAGAAACAGCCCACCCGCGATGTGGCGAAGCTGTTCTGGAACAACCTGGCCAAGACCGGCCGTATCAACGAGTTGAAGTTCTCGTTGGCCCTCTATTTCAAGGACGGCCTCGTTCAGGGGATCAAGAACTCCCTGGCAATGCAGTCCGTCGGCATGAAGCTGATGAAGGCCAAGCGGCTGAGCCCCGGCGAGTTGTTCGGCGGCCACAAGTGCAAGAACCCCAAAGACATTCAAAACATCATCGCCAAAGCTCGGGAGATCGAAGACCGCCGCAAGGGTCTCGCCTGAGAGGAGATTGAATTCCATGTCCAAGAAACAGTATGCCTTCTACCCAGGGTGTTCCTCCCAGAAAGGCGCCTCGGCATCGAACTATCTCAACTCCATCGGGGTGATGTGCGACAAGCTGGGGATTCAGCTCAATGAGATCCCGGACTGGAACTGTTGCGGCGCTTCAATTGGCTACGCCGAGGGTGGCGAGCTGCCGCGGCTGGCGGTGAGCGCACGGAACCTGGCGTTGGCGGAGCAGCACTTGCCGCAGCAGGACATGGTCTCCGGCTGCCCGGCGTGCTGGCTCGCCTCCCGGGAGACGGTGGAGCGCCTGGAGGAGTCGGAGAGCCTGCTGGCGGAGACCCAGGAGGCGCTGAAGACCGCCGGTCTGACCTTGAAGAACGAGGTCAAGGCACGCCACATGGTCGAGGTTCTGATCGAGGACGTTGGCTTCGACGCGATTAAGGAGCCGGTGGTCAAGCCGCTGGAGGGCTTGAAAGTAGCCGGCTACATCGGCTGTCAGGCCAACCGCCCATTCGGCATCGCCGGCGAGTCGTTCGAGGATCCCAAGTACCTGGACAACATGGTGGCCGCCGTTGGTGCCGAGGCGCTGGTGGACTACGATCAGAAGATCACCTGCTGCGGTGGTGCGCTGGCCTTCTCGGAGCCGGAGAAGTCCCAGAAGCAGATTCAGGACATCGTGCAGTCGGCCTACGACCACGGCGCCGATGTGATCGTGACCCCGTGCCAGCTGTGCCAAGCCAACGTCGAGATCTATCAGCGTGACATCAACAAGCGGGAAGGCACTAAGTTCGAGATGCCGGTGATGTACTATTCCCAGTTGATGACCGTGGCCTACGGCGGTGACGCCAAGCAGGCGGGCCTGGACGGCAACATCATCCCGTCGGATAAGTTGAAGAAGATGGCCGGCTAGCGGAGTACCATCGGCCGTACCCGACCCCCAATGGAGGGAGCGCCATGAATGACGAGAAGCGCCACACGCCTTTACCGTGCCGCAGGGCGGCGGAGGAGCTTGTCATTCAGTACCCATGGGGGTCCCCCCGGGTCACCGCGTCCTCCCCGGCGATCGAGGTGATGACCGATCTGGGGGTGGTCAGCCCCGGGACCGTGGTCCCGTCGGCCACGTTGAATGAGGCCACGCAGGTCATGATCGCCCGGGGGGTTCGCCTCCTGCTGGTGACCGAGAAGGACGACGACCGGGTGCTGGGGCTGATCACCGCCCGGGACACCAAGGGAGAGCGGCCGATCCGTTGGGTCCAGGAGCGTGGGGGGCGGTACGAGGACTTGCAGGTCAGGGACCTGATGATCCCCCGCGAGAGCATCGAGATCGTCGATATCGCCGATGTGCAGCGCGCCGAGGTGGGGGATGTCGTTGCCACACTGAAGGCGTGCGGCCGGCAGCACGCCCTGGTGACGGAGAAGGACCCGGAGAGCGGAGCAACGCGCCTCCGCGGGGTCTTCTCGGCCACCCAGATCAGCCGCCAACTGGGCCTGCCGATTCAGACCTTTGACGTGGCCCGGACCTTCGCCGACATCCAGTC
>SKYL01000218.1 GCA_007127935.1 Halorhodospira sp.
CCAGGTTGGTGAGGATGGCGGCCAGGTCGCCGGGACGGTCGAGCACCGGACCGGAGGTCTGGCGCAGGTGCGCCCCCATCTCTTGGGCGATGATGTGGGCCAGGGTGGTCTTGCCCAGCCCCGGCGGGCCGAAGAGCAGGACGTGGTCGAGGGCCTCGCGGCGCCCTTGGGCGGCGCCGATGAAGATCTCCAACTGTTCCCGCACGACCTGCTGGCCGACGTACTCGGTGAGGGTGCGGGGGCGCAGTGCCCGGTCGGCCGCTTGGTCCTCGCCGCCGGGCCGGGCGTCGATGATCCGCTGGGCGTCGTCGTCGCCGTCCATCGCTTACCCCCGGACTGGTGAGCGCTGGGGAATGGCCTGCTGCAGCGCGCGCCGGATGATGATCTCGCAGGTGAGTCCCTCGCCGTCCACGGCCTGGGCCATGCGGGCCGCCTCTTGCGGCTTGTAGCCGAGGGCGGTCAGTGCCTCGATGGCCTCCGCCAGCGGCGTGGACTCGCCGCCGGGGAGGCCGCCACCGGCGGTCTCCTGGGGGGCGGCGGGAACCACTCCGTCCAACCGGTCCCGCAGCTCCACCACCAAGCGCTGGGCGGTCTTGCGGCCGACGCCCGGAATGCGGGTCATGGTGGTGATGTCCTCGTCCCGGACGCAGCGCAGCAGTTCGGCGCCGCTGAGGCCGGAGAGCAGCGCCAGGGCCAGCCGTGGCCCGACCCCGGAGACCCGGATTAAGACTCGGAAGAGATCCCGTTCGGCGCGCTGGAGAAAACCGAAGAGAGATTGACCGTCTTCCCGGATGCTGAGGTGGGTGTGGAGGACGACCTCGTCGCCGATTCCGGGCAATCCCTCCAGGGTGGAGAGGGGGACGTCCACCTCGTAACCGACGCCGCCGGCCTCCACCACCACGGTGGGCGGGTGTTTCTCGATGAGTGGGCCCCGGAGCCGGCCGATCACGGTGTGCCTCCCGCCGCCATGCGGATGGCCGCGTTGCGCAAGTGGGCGTGGCAGATGGCCACGGCAAGGGCGTCGGCGGCGTCTTCGGCCGGTGTGGCGCGTAGCCGCAGCAGGGCGCGGACCATGAACGCCACTTGCCCCTTGGCCGCGCCGCCCGATCCCACCACCGACTGCTTGACCAGGGTCGGCGAGTATTCGGCCACCGGCAGTCCGGCGGCGACGCACGCCACCAGGGCCGCCCCCCGGGCGTGGCCGAGCTTCAGCGCCGAGTCGGCGTTGCGGTGGACGAAGACCCGCTCCACCGCCACTTCATCCGGGTTGTATTCGGCGATGACCTCGGCGAGTCCGGCGTGGATTCGCCCCAGCCGTTCGGCCAAGACGCCCTTGGGCGAGCGGATCACGCCTTCGGCGAGGCAGCGATGGTCGGCGCCGGTCTCCACGATGCCGTAGCCGGTGGCGCGGGAGCCCGGGTCGATGCCTAGGATGCGGGTCATGGCTCGCCGTTACGCTTCGTCGTAGGCCTCGGCCGCCACGTCGGCGTTGGTGTAGACGTTCTGGACATCGTCCAGGTCCTCCAGCCGCTCCAGGAGCTTCAAGACCGCTTGGGCGTCGTCGCCCGCCACGTCGACGGTCATATCGGGCCGCCAAGTAATGTCGGCCTCGGCCGGCTCCAGCCCGGCGGCGAGCAGAGCGTCCCGCACCGCACGGTACGTCTCCGGCGGGGTGAGTACTTCCCGAGAGCCGTCGTCGTGCTCCACGATGTCGTCGGCCCCCGCCTCCAAGGCGGCCTCCATGATCGCCTCCTCGTCGTTGCCGGGAGGGAAGAGCAGCACCCCCAGCTCTTGGAACAGATAGGCGACGGAGCCGTCGGTGCCCAGTTTGCCGCCGTGCTTGGTGAAGGCGTGACGGACCTCCGAGACGGTACGGTTCCGGTTGTCGGTCATGCAGTCGACCATGATGGCGGTGCCGCCGGGGCCGTATCCTTCGTAGCGGATCTCTTCGTAGTTTTCCGCCTCGTCCAGGCCAGCCCCTTTCTTGATGGCGGTCTCGGCCTTGTCCTTGGGCAGGTTGACGGCGAAGGCGCGATCGAGGGCCAAGCGCAGCCGGGCGTTCGATTCCGGATCGGGGCCGCCCATGCGGGAGGCGACGGTGATCTCGCGGATGTGCTTGGTGAAGATCTTGCCCCGCTTGGCGTCTTGGGCCGCCTTACGGTGCTTGATGTTGGCCCATTTGCTGTGTCCGGCCATGGCTCACGTCGGTCGTTGTCGGTGGTGGATGGGAATGGGGGATAGCCTACCAGAAGCGGGTGGCCACTTCGTTTCAAAGAAACCGCTGCAATTGCTCCGAGGAGCGTTTGCCGAGGGCGTCGCGGTGGCGGGCGAGCCAAGTACCGGCAGTCTCGCGGCCTTGATCGCGCAGGTGGGTGAGGAAACGCCAGTCGGCGTTGACGTGGCTGGCCCGGCCCAGGTTCTCGGTGGTGCCCTCGGTGTGGATCAGGTGAAAGTGCAGTGCCCGTACCCGGCGGCGCAGGGGGTGAAGGGCGAGAGGGATATGCCGCCCTTGGCGGTGGAGTACCGCCAGCATCTGGAGTTCCCGGAAGAGATGGGCGCTGAAGGAGATCTCGTTGATGCGATGCGCGATGTCCTGGATGCCGGTGGGAACTTCGGCACGATTACGGGGGGAGAGCTGGATCAGGAGCAGGTCGCGGCAGGCGCACTCCAGCAGCAGCGGGTAGAGTGCCGGATTGGCGCTGTAGCCGCCGTCCCAGTAATGCTGGCCATCGATCTCCACCGCCTGGAAGAGCACCGGCAGGCAGCTGGAGGCCAGCAGGGCTTGGGTGTTCAACTCGTCGTTATGAAAGATCCGGGGCTGGGCGGTATGGACGTTGGTGGCGGCGACGAAGATCTTAATCCGGCGGGTGTTCCGCAGCAGGTCGAAGTCGATGTGATCGTTGAGGATACGCTCCAGCGGGTTGAAGCCCGACGGGTTGAGTTGATAGGGCGAGGCGACCTTGGTCAGCGACGAGATCAGCAGGAAATCGGGCGACCAGTCACGGTTCCAGCCGCTGAATAGAAAATCCAGCGGCGCCCGGCTCAGGGAGCGGGTGCCGTCGGAGACGTCCCGCCAGAAATCGTGGAGCGCCTCCCGGGCGCCGTCAGTTCCCCCCTGCAACCAGCCGGTGGCGAAGCCCGGGGCGTTGAGCGCCCCGGCGTTGGCGCCGGAAAGACCTTCGAAGTCCAGATCCTCTTCCAGCAGGCGGTCGAGGACCCCCCAGGTAAAGGCGCCGTGGGCGCCGCCGCCCTGGAGGGCGAGCTTGAGGGTCGGGCGGCGCTGGCGAAACCATCCCATGCTTTACTCCGCCAGCATCGCGGCCCGGGCATCGTCGCGCAACGCCCGGCGCAGCAGCTTGCCCACGGGGGTCTTCGGTAGTTCATTCCGGAAGACGATCCGTTGGGGCACCTTGTAGGCGGTGAGGCGCTCCCGGGCGAAGACGATCAGGGCCTCCTCCGTCAGGTTGCCGTCCCGGGAGACCACGAAGGCCACCACGGTTTCCCCGGCCTCGCCCCGGGGGGCGCCCACCACGGCCACTTCGAGGACGTCGGGGTGTTCCGCCAGCCGCTCCTCCACCTCGTTGGGATAGACGTTGAAGCCGGAGACGTCGATCATGTCCTTCTTGCGGTCGACGATGGTGATGTACCCATCGGCATCCATGAAGCCGATATCTCCGGTGTGGAACCAGCCGTCGCGCAGGGTTGCGGCGGTCTCGTCGGGGCGTTGCCAATATCCCTCGAAGACCTGGGGGCCGCGGGCCACGATCTCGCCGCACTCGCCCTGGGGCACGGGCCGTCCGTTGTCATCGACGATGCGCACGTCACAACCCGGCACCGGGATGCCGACGGTGCCGAGGCGGTTCTCTCCGTGGGGCGGGTTGACCGAGAGCACCGGGCTCGTCTCGGTGAGTCCGAACCCCTCGAGGATCGGGCTGCCCACCACCTCGTGCCACTGTTGGGCGGTGCTGCCGTGGAGGGCGGTGCCGCCGGCGATGGAGAGGTCGATGGTGCGCGGCGGGCGCTCCCGGAACCACGCCTCTTGGCAAAGGCCGTAGAAGAGCAGGTTGACGCCGGAGAACTTGGTGACCGGGAACCGCTCGAACGCCTTGCGCAGCTTGGAGACCGGCCGTGGCGACGGGCAGAGGATGTTGTGGCAGCCGTGGTAGTGAAAGACCAAAAAGTTAAAGGTGAAGGCGAAGATGTGGTAGAGCGGCAGCGCGGTGAGTACCACATCCTCTCCGGGGCGGATGGCGCTACCGGCCACCGCGCTCATCTGGGCCAGGTTGGCAAGAATGTGGCGG
>SKYL01000246.1 GCA_007127935.1 Halorhodospira sp.
GGAGCGGTGTCGGGTTCTTTGAGATAGGCCGAAAGAGGGTAGAGGTATGAACGTGATTCGGTTGCTGCCGTGGGTGCTCCGCCTGATGAGATTGCATCGCGGCGCCCAGGCGATACGGCAGGAGCGTGGCGGGAAGCGGGTCACCGGCTACGATGCCGGGAAGGCGGCGGGACGCGCCCTGCGCAAGATGCTGAAGTAAGGTTCTTGCCAGCCCCCCGGAGCGGCACCCAACCGCGGCCCCCTTTCGGGGACCTCCCCCCGGTACGGCTGAGGTGCCGCTCCGGAGAGCCGGTAAGAACCCATTCGCTACGATCCCTTTATACCAGTGTATCGTTAATTCAAGGTTAACGAGGGTCTCTCTGGTCCGGTCCTGGCGTTCGTTTCCGAAAGGTGAGTATCCTATGCGGTCCCACCGGAACCGGTGGACCCCACCACAACCACACATTCAGGAGCAGGCGATGGCGGAGAATCGGCGGAGCCGTGTGATCACCGGCGGCGTGGCGCGGACCCCCAATCGGGCGATGTTGCGCGCCGTGGGCTTCAAGGACGAGGATTTCGACAAGCCCATCGTCGGCGTGGGCAACGCCCACAGCACGATCACGCCTTGCAATGTCGGCATCGGGGCCATGGCCAAGCGGGCCGAAGAGGCGCTGCGCCAGGCCGGGGCGATGCCGATGCTCTTCGGCACCATCACCATCTCCGACGGCATCTCCATGGGCACCGAGGGGATGAAGTACTCGCTGGTCTCCCGGGAGGTCATCGCCGACTCCATCGAGACGGTAGGGGCGGGCCAGTGCATGGACGGCATGCTGGCCACCGGCGGCTGCGACAAGAACATGCCGGGGGCGATGATCGCCCTCGCCCGGCTCAACATCCCGGGCCTCTTTGTGTACGGCGGCACCATCAAGCCCGGCCACTACAAGGGTGAGGATCTGACCATCGTCAGCGCCTTCGAGGCGGTGGGGCAGTACAACGCCGGCAAGCTCTCCGAGGAGGACCTGAAGGGCGTGGAGCGCAATGCCTGTCCCGGCGCCGGCGCCTGCGGCGGTATGTACACCGCCAACACCATGTCCAGCGCCTTCGAGGCCATGGGCATGAGCCTGATGGGCTCGTCCACCGTCTCCGCCGTGGATGCCGAGGCGATGGAGGTGGCGGAGAATGCCGCCCGGGTCTTGGTGGACGCCATCCGCCACCAGCGGCTGCCCCGGGACATCATGACCCGCAAGGCGTTCGAGAACGCCATCGCCGTGGTCATGGCCCTGGGTGGCTCCACCAACGCCGTGCTCCACCTGCTGGCCATCGCCAGCGCCGCCGAGGTGCCGCTCTCCATCGACGACGTGGAGGCGATCCGCCACAAGGTGCCGGTGCTCTGCGACCTCAAGCCGTCGGGCCGTTTCGTCACCTCCCAGTTCCACGAGGTGGGCGGTACGCCGCAGGTGATGAAGATGCTGCTGGAGCGCGGGCTGCTCCACGGCGACTGCCTGACCATCACCGGCCAGACGTTGGAAGAGCAGTTGGCGCACCTGCCGGCGGAGCCCCCGGCCGATCAGGAGATCATCCTGCCCTTCGACCGTCCGCTCTACGCCGAGGGGCACTTGGCGATCCTGCGCGGCAACCTGGCCGAGGAGGGCGCCGTGGCCAAGGTCACCGGCATCAAGCAGCGGCGGATCAGCGGCCCGGCACGGGTCTTCGACTCCGAGGAGGAGTGCCTGGCGGCGATCCTCGACGACCGGGTCGGGGCCGGTGACGTGGTGGTGGTCCGATATGAAGGCCCCAAGGGTGGGCCCGGCATGCGCGAGATGCTCGCCCCCACGGCGGCCATCATCGGCAAGGGGCTGGGCGACGCGGTCGGCCTGATCACCGACGGACGCTTCTCCGGCGGTACTTACGGCATGGTGGTGGGTCACGTCTCCCCGGAGGCCTACGAGGGCGGCACCATCGCCCTGGTGGAAGAGGGGGATACGGTGACCATCGACGCCGACCGCAACCTGCTCCAATTGGAGGTGGCGGACGACGAATTGGCGGCCCGGCGCGCCCGTTGGCGGCGGCCGAAGCCGCGCTATCGGCGCGGGGTGTTGGCCAAGTACGCCAAGCTCGCCTCGTCGGCCAGCCTGGGCGCGGTCACCGATCTGAACCTCTTCGACGACGAGGAGCGGTAACGCGCCCGTCCCGTGTCGGCCCTCGGTCCTCGCCAGACGGAGCCGGACGCTTGGATTCGTTGGATCCGGGAGGCGGTGGCGCTGTTGCTCCGCCGCCCCGCGGCGGTGGCGGGTTACCTGGCCACCGTGATCGGTGTCTACTGGGTGGCCCACCTCACCGTCTGGGGGCCGATGCGGACGCTACTGATGCTGGTGGTGGCCACCCTGGCGCTGGTGCTCTTCATCCGCTTGGCGTTGGCGGTGGACTACAACCGCCCGCTGCACCCCGGCTTTGTGCTCCCGGCCAATCTGGATGCGGCGGTGGCCGTCACCCTGGCGGCGGCGCTCTTCGCCGCCCACGGCGTCGTCGCGCCCGCCCTCTTCGATCCGCTCCATCTCTCATTCAATGAAGCCGTGGAGGTGCTGGGGCTCTATGAGCCGCGGCTGGAGACCGGGGCCCCGGCGCCGGACCCGCTGACCTACGGGCTTCTGGGCCCGCTGTGGGTCACCGGCGGGCTTTTCGGGGCGGCGCTGCTCGGTACGGGGTTGGGGATGCTCGCCTTCGGGCAGTGGTTTCTGTTGCCGATGGTGGTGCTGCACGGGGCGCCGCCGATCCACTCGGCCGCGGTCAGCGCCCGGGCCTACCGCAGCAACCCGGTGGCTATGACCGGCCTGTTGGGTGTGTTTATGGCGGCGGTGGTGGTGCTGGTGGTTTCGCTGGGGTGGGCCGGGCCGTTGCTGGCGCCGTTGTTGGGTGCGGTGCTCTACACGTCGTACCGGGATGTCTTTCTGGGGCGGGATGCCAACCACCCCGTCGGGCTGCCCATCCCGACGGAGTTGGAACTGGCGCTGGAGCCGGAACCGGCGGACCTCGACGACGCCGGGGTCCGCGGCGGAACCCGGTTCACCCCCCGGTGGCGCACTCCCTTGGGCGTTCGTCTGCGGGGCGGTTCAGATCGGAGCGGCGCAGGCAGTGGAGCATGTCGGCCACCGCCGACGCGGCATCCCGCCAGACCGGATCGTTGTGGCGCCGAGCCATCTCCAGGTAACGATTCCGCTCTCCGCTGAGGATCTCCTCCATCCCGGTGTGAGGGAACGGCGCGACCTCGGCCGGATCGGCCGCCTCCGGCCGTCCCGGCAGGAGGGCGTAGAACCAGCCTTGGTGCGGCGACTCCCCGGTGTGGGGGGAGATCAGTCCATGGGCGATAAAGCCGCCGGCCACGGTCACGGCTTGACCGAAGCGTTCGGCGTATTCAGGGCTGACCAGTGCGGTATACATAAGGCACTCCCTTATGTTGCTGTGCAGCATCAGTATACCGTGATCCTAGAATCATGTGAACACTTCGTCATGTTTCTTCCTGTGACAGATGGCCGCGGCGGGAACCCCCGCTCGCCATCTGAGAGAATAGTGAGGCTATGGCGTATCTTCTCCTCCTCTTGATCCTGCTCGGTGCGGTCTTCGGACCCGGGCTATGGGTCCGCCGTGTCATGGAGCGTTACAGCCGGCCCGAGGATCGCTACCGCGTCACCGGCGCGGAACTGGCCCGGGAACTGCTCCACGGGCTGGGGCTCGGGCATGTGCGGGTGGAGGTGACGGAGGCCGGGGATCACTACGACCCCGATGCCGAGACGGTGCGGCTCTCGCCGGCGCACCACGGCGGCCGGTCGTTGACGGCGGTGACCGTGGCCGCCCATGAGGTGGGTCACGCGGTACAGCACGCGGCGGGCTACGGGCCGCTCCTGTGGCGCCAGCGTTTGGTGCGGGCGACTCGGCGGACCCAGCAGTTGGGCGCCGGGTTGTTGATGGCGGCGCCGGTGGTGGCCGGGTTGACCCGTGCCCCCGGTGTCGCGCTACTCATGGTGCTGGGCGGATTGCTCAGCATCGGCTCGGCCATCCTGGTCCACTTGGTGACCCTGCCCACGGAGTGGGACGCCAGCTTTCGCCGGGCCATGCCGTTGTTGGAGCGTTCAGGCCACCTCTATCCCGGTGACCGCTTCCACGCCCGGCGGATCTTGACGGCGGCGGCGCTGACCTACGTGGCGCAGTCGTTGGCCTCGTTGCTCAACTTCTGGACTTGGTTCCGGATGCTGGTGCGTCCGGGCTAGCCGTTTAGTCGTAGCCCCAGATGGTGGGCAGTTCCAGGTGCCAAGCGCGATAC
>SKYL01000183.1 GCA_007127935.1 Halorhodospira sp.
CGTCCTCCAGACGGTCGAAGTCGCCCCGTAGCCAGATCGCCGCCAACGCCGGATCGTCGGTCAGCCGCTCCGCCTCCACCTGCAGCCGCCGCGCCTCGTCGGCCAGCAGGCGGCCCCAATCCCGGCTCCCCTGCTCGGCCAATTGGAGTGTCAGGCGCTCGGTTTCATCCCGATGCTCCACGTATTGGTAGGCGGCGACGAAGCTGAGACCCACCGCCATGGCCACACCGGCTGGGGCCACCACCCAGGCGCGCAAATGGAAAGCACGGCCGTCGTGGGTACGGCGGCCATGCCCTTCCAACGCCACTACAACGCCGATCAGCACCACCGCCAGGGCCAGGGTGGCTAGCCACGGCAAGCGGCGGGCGGCGTTGAGGGCCGCCCGCCACTCCGTGGCCGGGATATCAACCCCCACCGCCAAGACCACCGCGCCCGACGCCGGGTCGGCCACCGGCGCCAGCGCGGTGAGGAATGTCCCGTGCGGATCGGCGGACGGCCCGACAGTGACCGCCCGGCCGTCGGAGAAGACGCGCAACCACGCCGGATCGGGGGGCTCGATGACCATCCCCTCGCGGCTCGCCGGGTGGCCCTCCGGGTGGCCGCACGGGCCGAAGACCAGCGTCCCGTCCCGCGGGGCCACGGTGTAGACGTGGCGCACCGGCATCCAGCGGCCGTGGGCCGCCATCTGCTCGCGGATGCGCTGCCATGGGGCGTTCTCCGCCCCATCCGGGGCGAACGTGAGTTGGGCGGCAAGTCTCGGTGGAACGGTGTCGGCCACTTCCTGAGCTTGGCGCACCAGCCGTTCCCGCACCTCCGCATCGGCGGCCCGGGCCCGCCACTCGGCCGCCTGCCAGCCCGCCAGGAGCAGCAAGACCAAACCGAGGCACGCGATGAACCAACGCCAATGCAACGAACCCATGGGGGGGCACCTATAGTTCCGCTTCAGCCACCGAACGGCCGATTAATCCACCGTGCGAGTGCAACCGCCGGCGTCGAAGAAACAGTACCGCATCCGGCCTTCCTGTTTCGCCTGGTACATGGCGGTATCGGCGGCGCTGACCAGCGCATCCGGGGCGGTGCCGTGCTCCGGGTGGAGGGCGATGCCGATGCTGGTGCCCACCAGCACCGTCCGTTCATTGACGATGATCGGCTCGGGCAGGTGGACAAGGACCTTCTCCGCCACCATGGCGGCCACCGCCTTGCGGTCCGCCTCGGTGATCTCATCGAGGAGGACGACGAACTCGTCGCCACCCATCCGCGCCACCGTGTCCGAGGTCCGCACCAGGCGTTCCAGCCGCGCCGCCACCTCGCGCAGCACCTGATCGCCGGCGTGGTGGCCCATCTCGTCGTTGATGGGTTTGAAGCCGTCGAGGTCGAGGAAGAGCACGGCCAGCCCGTGGCCGTCCCGGCGGGCGCGGGCCAGGGCGTGCTCCAGCCGGTCGTCGAAGAGTTGCCGGTTGGGCAGGCCGGTGAGCGGATCGTGGCCGGCCATGTACTTCAGGCGCGCCTCCACCTCCTTGTGCTCGGTGATATCGAGGAAGACCGCCATGTAGCGCTCCACCCGCCCCTTGTCGTCGTAAATGGCGCTGATGGTGAGCCACTCGGGGTAGACGGTGCCGTCCTTGCGCCGGTTCCAGACCTCGCCGTGCCACTCCCCCTCCTTCTTGAGCCGCCGCCACATCGCGGCGTAGAACTCGGGATCGTGGTGGCCCGACTGGAGGATACCCGGCGTCTTGCCCCGCACCTCCTCCAGCGTATAGCCGGTGATGCGGGTGAAGGCCGGATTGACCGTGCGGATGACGCCGTCCGGATCGGTGGCCATGATGCCGTTGGCGCTGGCCTCCACCAACTTGGAGGAGAAACGCAGTTCGGCCTCCATGGCCTTGCGCTCGGTAATGTCGATGCCGGTGGCGACCACCAGCCGCACCCGGCCGTGGTCGTCGAGCACCGCGGTGTTGGACCAGGCGATGTAGCGGCGGCTGCCGTCACGGGCAACCCAATGGTTTTCAAAGTGGTTGGGAAAGCGCCCGGCGCGCAGGTCGTGGAAGACGCACCGCACCGCTTCCACCTCTTCATCCGGCAGCAGAAACTCCCACACCCGCCGGCCCCGCGCCTCGGCGGCGGCGTAGCCGGTGATCTCCTCGCAGGTGCGATTAAAGCGGACGATGCGGCCCTCCTCGTCGAGCACCACCATCAGGGCGCCGGAGGTTTCCAGCACGGCATTGACCATGTCCCTTTCGGCGCGCAAGGCCCGCAACGAGGTCACCAGGCGCTCGGCGGAGCGGATACGCAGCAGCAGTTCGTGGCCATCGTACGGCTTGGTGATGTAGTCGATGGCACCGGCGGCATAGGCCGCCGAAAGGACATCGGGCTGGCCGTCCACAGTCACCATGACCACCGCCACATCCTCGAAGCGCCCATCGTCCTTGATGCGGCGGCAGACGCGGACGCCGTCCTCATCGGGCATATGGATGTCGAGCAGGATTAAACCGATCTCGCGATTCGGCTCTGGGCCGTCGAGACCGAGGGCGCGGTACGCCTCCGCCGCCGACCCCACAGTGACGAAGTCGCGGTAGCCGGCGCGGGGCAACAGGCGGGTCAACAGAAGCCGGGCATCGGCGTCGTCGTCTACGATGAGGATCTTCAACGGGGCACCCTGTTTATTGCGGTACGGTTCTGTGTTTCGTACCGCTGTTATGTAACTCCATACTACTGGTTATGCTGTTACATACTTTCGGTGCGCAGTCTATGAGAAACGCGTTGCCGCATCAACCGAATTCTCCATACTTCTCCGGGAGTTCAGTGAAGATTTCACGTTCGGACCGAAAGCTTAGTATTTCGATTGACCGTCCGATGCGCCCGAAAGCGCCGGGTCGTGTTCCGACGAATAGAGCCGCACGGTGAAGCGAAAGTCGGCCCCCGCCCCCGGGCGGCTTTCCAGATGGATGGTGCCGCCCATGGCGTTGACCAGCCGCCGGCAGAGGGCCAGACCGACCCCGGCGCCGCCGTGGCGGCGGGTAAAGGAGGCGTCGGCCTGGGTGAAGAGGTCGAAGATCATCTCCTGCTGTTCCGGGGGGATGCCGACGCCGGTGTCACTGACCTCGAAGCACAACTCCCACGGGCCGTCACCAACCCCACCGCCACTGTGAGCGGCATAGAGGCGCACCGTCACTCCGCCCCGATCGGTGAACTTGATGGCGTTGTCCACCAACTGCTCCAGGATCTGGCGTAACCGTCCGGCATCGCCGCATAGGTACCGCGGAACACCGGCAGCCATCTCATCACAAAAAGCCAACCCCTTGGCCTGGGCCTTTGCCTCCTGAGGGGCCAAGGTTTCACGCCACACGGCCGCGAGGTCGAAGGTGGCGCAGTCCAGACGGGTCTGCCCGGTCTCCAGACGGGCCAGGTCGAGGACATCGTCGATCAACCCCAACAGCCGGTTGGCCGCCCGGTGGAGGGTGTCGATATAGGCGCCCCGCACGTCCTCCTCCGGCATCGACTCCGAGAGCAGGTCGGCCATCCCGACGATGGCGTGCATCGGAGTGCGGATCTCGTGGCTGATATTGGCCAGGAACTCACTCTTGGCGCGGCTCGCCGCCTCGGCGGCACTCCGCAGCCGCTCCACCTCGGCGTACTGGAGGCACGCCCGGCAGGCGTGCTCCAGGCGAAGCAGGATCGGCGCCAGTGCCGCCAACTCGGCGGCGGAGAACGGCGCCACGCGGTGCAGCCCCAACACGCCGCTGCCACCCAACCGCAACAGGTAGAAGGTGGCGCCATCCAGCGGGACCTCCCACTGTTGCTCTCCCGCCGGCCACCCCTCCACGGAGAGCCGGTGGATCGCCGCCGCCACCGCCGGGTAGCGCCGCAACAGATCGCGCTCCACCCGCGGGTAGCAATAGCGGAGCGTACAGTGGCGCAGGGCACCCCCACCGTGTTGCGGCGATGCCGCGTCATCGCACAGCCACAGGTGGCCGCCGCGGCAGTGGAGTTGCTTCAGCGCTGGCGGCATGAAGCGGCGCAACATCGTCTCCAGGTCGAGATCCTGGCCGATGAGCATGGCCAGCGCGTACTGGGTAGAGAGTAGCGCGAGATGCTGATTGGCGGTCATGGCGGTCAACGCTCCAGCCACGCGGTCAGCACCGCGGTCTTGTTAAAAAACTCCAGGCAGCCGCCCCGGTCGTCGGCGATCTCGCCAAGGGTGAGCGCCCCCACCAGCGGCGTCCCCTTCGGGAGCGCCTTGCCCACCGCGGAGACCTCCTCATCGAACCGGCCCTCCAACA
>SKYL01000089.1 GCA_007127935.1 Halorhodospira sp.
CCAAGGTGTGGCCCCACGGCGACTACCCGTTGATCGAGGTCGGCGAGATCGAGCTGAACCGCAATCCGGAGAACACCTTCGCCGAGGTGGAGCAGGCCGCCTTCGAGCCGGCCAACATGCCGCCGGGCCTGGGCGCGTCGCCGGACAAGATGTTGCAGGCGCGGTTGCTCTCCTACCCCGACGCCCACCGTTACCGCATCGGCATCAACTACGGCCAGTTGCCGGTGAACAAGCCGCGCTGCCCGGTCCACACGCTACACCGTGACGGCCAGACCCGCTTCGACGGCAACTTCGGCGGCACGCCCAACTACGAGCCCAACAGCTTCGGCGGCCCCACCGAGGACCCGTCGGCCAAGGAGCCGCCGCTGGCTCTGTGCGGCAACCCGGCGGACCGCTACGACCACCGGGAGGGCAACGACGACTACGGCCAGGCGGGGGCCCTCTACCGCAAGGTGTTGAGCGAGGACGAGCGCACCCGGCTGGTCGACAACATCGTCGGCGCCTTGGGCAATGTGCCGTACCCGGAAATCCAGAAGCGGATGATCCGCCAGTTCTACAAGGCGGACGCCGAATACGGCGAGCGGGTGGCGCAAGGGTTGGGGATCGACCTACAGGAGGCCCTGGACGGCGAACAGGCCGCCTGACGGAAAAAGCCGATGGCACGGTGGGACGGACCACCCCGTCATTGCGAGTACCCCGTCATTGCGACCACTTCGTCATTGCGACCACTTCGTCATTGCGAGGAGCGGAGCGACGAAGCAATCTCCCGTCGATTGCCAATACATGGAGATTGCTTCGCTTAGCTCGCAATGACGGGGCTGGGCGGCGAGCCCCTAAAGCAGCTCGCGCATGAAGGCGATCTGTGAGAGCGAGAAGGTACGGATGGCGTCACGGAGACGGGCCTCGGTGATCCCACCGTCGAGGTCGACGTCCATCTCCAGGACTGGATCGCCGTCCTGGTCCAGGTACGCCTTGGTGAACATCTTGGTCATGTTCCACTCGTTAATGACGTCCAGGCTGGTCTCCACCGGCATGTAGAGGCGGAACTGCACCACTGTTTCGTTGCGCACCAGAACCAACACCTGCAAGCCGTTCATCCGGACGACCAGGTTCTCGCCCCCGTGTATCTGAACGTCGGCAAAGCCTTCGGCCTGGAGCAAATCCTTCATCTCGGCGGCGGTCACCCGCTCGACGATCTGCCGCTCGTCCGCATGCACCGGAACCATCAACAACAAGAAGGCCAAGGCAACCCACAAGAACGATCTTTGCATTAGTTCTGTCCCGTAGCGTACGCACGCCCTGGAGGCGTGCTGTCATAAAGAAAGTATCGAATCACTATAAATCGCAGATGGGAGTATCCGGGACACGGGATAAACCGTCAAGACCGCACAACCACTGGGGCAATAGGCTGGGGTGGATCATTTTTCGGCGTTGCCCAACGCCGGTACCAATGGTAATTTACTCGACCCCATGGGGCCGTAGCTCAGTTGGGAGAGCGCGACATTCGCATTGTCGAGGTCAGGGGTTCGACTCCCCTCGGCTCCACCAAATTCCAACGCCGGCCCGGGCTGGCCCAGGCTGCCGGGACGACGACGCCTTCGGCCCCGGTAGCTCAGCAGGATAGAGCAGCCGCCTCCTAAGCGGCAGGTCGCAGGTTCGAATCCTGCCCGGGGCACCAATCCCGCGCTCGCTCACGCCTACTCAATAACCGGCGTGCACGCTAACCGGCATCCGCCGTGCCCCCCACGTCCCGGGCCGTTCCTCGAAGACCCCCGCGCACCGCGTGCCGCATGACTTACAGCACCCCGCCGCGTCGATCCGCCAAGCACCCAATTCATACTGGTCGCGCTCGATGAGGCAGGCGCCGCACTGGTGGCACCACGTACCGCCGCCCTCGGGGTCGCGCACGTTGCCGGTGTAGGCGTAACGCACGCCGCGCTCCATGGCGATGCGCCGGGCGCGGGTCAGGGTGGCTGGCGGGGTATGGGGGTAGTCCATCATCTTCCACGCGGGGTGGAAGGCGCTGAAGTGCATCGGCACGTCGGGGCCCAGCCGCTCCACCACCCAATCGGCCATCCGGCCGATCTCCTCATCACTGTCGTTCTCCCCGGGGATCAGCAACGTCGTCAGCTCCAGCCAGACGTCGGTCTCGTGGCGAATGTACTCCAGGGTCTCCAGCACCGGGGCCAGGTGGGCGCCGGTGAGCTTGTGGTAGAAGCGCTCGGTGAACGCCTTCAAGTCCACGTTGGCGGCGTCCATGTGGGCGAAGAACTCCCGCCGCGGCTCCGGGCAGATGTAGCCGGCGGTGACCGCCACGGTGCGCACCCCCACCTCGCGGCACGCCCGCGCCGAGTCGATGGCGTACTCGTGAAAGATCACCGGATCGTTGTAGGTGAAGGCGATGCTGCGGGCGCCCAGCCGCCGGGCGGCGTCGGCCAGCGCCTCCGGCTCGGCCCGATGGGCCAGGATATCCATCTCCCGGGACTTGGACATGTCCCAGTTCTGGCAGAACTTACACGCCAAGTTGCACCCGGCGGTGCCGAAGGAGAGGACCGGCGTGCCCGGCAGGAAGTGGTTCAGCGGCTTCTTCTCAATGGGATCGACGCAGAAGCCCGAGGAGCGGCCGTAGGTGGTCAGCACCACCTCGCCGCCGCGAACCGCGCGCACGAAGCAGAGGCCGCGCTGCCCCTCGTGCATGCGGCAGTGGCGCGGACAGAGGTCGCACTGGATGCGGCCGTCGTCGCAGACGTGCCAGTATTCCGTGGAGACCACGGAAGGGTCGTCTTCGGCGCGGCGGCGGGTCGGGATCGTAGCCATGGGATCGAAATCGCCTCGCGGTGGGCCGAACGGGAAACCATTCATACAGAACCTTGGACACAGTATGGCGTCCAATGGATTGGACGCGACGATGGAGGCAACGGTTCCGATCATGCACATCCGCCCCCCCGCCGTGGCCGGTCTCTTCTACCCGGCCGATGAAGACGCCCTGCGGATGCAGGTCCAGGACCTGTTGGCCGCCGCCCGGGAGGACGAGACCGGGACGCCGCCCGGCACCGCGATTCGGGCGATGATCCTGCCCCACGCCGGCTACCCGTACTCCGGCGCCGCCGCCGCGCGGGGATACGCCCTACTGCGGGACGCCCGCCACCGCATCCGGCGCGTGATCCTGCTGGGGCCGTCCCACTTCGTCCCCTTCCACGGCCTCGCCCTGCCCGAGGCCGACGCCCTGGCCACGCCGCTGGGCGCGGTGCCGGTGGACCCGGCCCTGCGCACGGCCGCGCTGGAACTGCCCCCGGTCTTCATCAACGACGCCGCCCACGAGCGGGAACACAGCCTGGAGGTCCACCTGCCGTTCCTCCAGACCGCGCTCGACACCTTCTCCCTGCTGCCGCTGGCCGTGGGCCGCACCACCCCGGCGGAGTGCGGCCGGGTCATCGAACACCTATGGGACACCGCCGGCGAGGCGCAAACCCTCGTGGTGGTCAGCTCCGACCTGAGCCACTTCCACGACGACGCCACCGCCCGCCGTTTGGACGGCGAGACCACGCGCCGCATCGAATCCCTCGACCTCGACGCCATCGATCACCAACGCGCCTGCGGCGCCGACCCGGTGAAAGGGCTCCTGTGGGTCGCCCGGCGGCGCGGCTGGGCGCCGCGCACCGTGGCGCTGTGCAACTCCTCCGACACCACCGGCGACCGCACGCGGGTGGTGGGGTACGGCAGCTATGTCTTCCACTGATCCCATCCCCCCCCGGAGCGCCCGCCGCGCCGAGGGCTCCGGCGCCGAAGACGCCGACCCGCGCCGACACCTGCCGGCCATCGCCCGCCGCTCCATGGCCCACCACCTGGAGCACGGGTCCACGCCGCCGCTGGACGACCTGCTGCCGCCGGACGCCCCCCTGCCGGGGCCGCTGACCGCCGAAGGGGCCGCCTTCGTCACCCTGTACCGCGAGACGCGGCTGCGCGGCTGCATGGGCACCCTCCAGCCCCAGGCGCCGCTGGCCGGGGTGGTGGCCCGCTGCGCCGTGGACGCCGCCTTCCGCGACCCGCGCTTTCCGCCGTTGGCGTGGGACGAATTGGAGTGGCTGGCGGTGACCGTCTCCGTCCTCGATCCCCCGGAGCCGTTGGCGGTGAGCGGCGAGGACGAACTGATCCAACAACTGCGCCCCGGCCGGGACGGCCTGATCCTCGCCGAGGGCCGGCAGCGGGCCACCTTCCTGCCCGCCGTCTGGGAACAACTGCCCGACCCGCGCGCCTTCGTCCGCCAC
>SKYL01000340.1 GCA_007127935.1 Halorhodospira sp.
GTCAGCGCCTCCTGCATCCGGGCGCCGCCGGAGGCGGAAAAACAGACCAGCGGAATCCCCTCTTCCAAGGAGACCTCCACCGCACGGCAGAACCGCTCCCCCACCACCGAGCCCATGGACCCGCCCATGAACGAGAACTCGAACGCGCACGCCGCCACCGGCATCGCGTGCAGGGTGCCGCGCATGGCCACCAGGGCGTCGTGCTCGCCGGTGGCCTTCTGGGCCTGAGACAGCCGCTCCCGGTAGCGGCGGCTGTCGCGGAAACGGAGAAAATCGACCGGCTGGAGGGCCGCGGCGATCTCCTCCCGGCCGTGTTCGTCCAGAAAGACCTCCAGCCGCCGCCTCGCCGGCAGCCGCATGTGGTGGCTGCACTTGGGGCAGACGTCGAGGTTGCGCTCCACTTCCGGCCGGTAGAGCACCGCCTGGCACTTGGGGCACTTGCTCCACAGCCCTTCGGGCACGCTGCGGCTGCGCGTACCGGCCTCGGTACGGATGCGCCGCGGCATCAACTTCTGAAACCAGCTCAAGGGGCTTCCTCCCTCTCTCGGGGACCGCTACGGGCGTGGTCCATGGCTTGGCGCAGGGCGCCCAAGGCGTCCCGCAAGCGGTCGGCCAGATCGGGTGCGCCGCCGTGGTCGCCGATCAACTGGACCAATGCGCTGCCGACGACGACACCGTCGGCCACCGGGGCCAACAGGGCGGCGCTGGCCGGATCGCGGACACCGAACCCGATGGCCAACGGCAGATCGGTGGCGCCGCGGATGGCCTCCACATGCCTCCGGACGGCCTCCGCGTCGAGGTTGGCGGCGCCGGTGACCCCCTTCAGGGCCACCACGTAGATAAAGCCGCCGGCCGCCGCGCAGATGGCGTCCAGGCGCTCCGGGGTGGTGTTGGGCGCCACCAGGTAGATCAGGTCGACCCCGTGCTCCCGGGCCGCGGCGGCGGCTTCACCGGCCTCCTCCAACGGAAGATCGACGGTCAGCAGCCCGTCCACCCCGGCCTCGGCGGCGGCGCGGATGAACGCCTCGTAACCGGCGGCCTCCAGCGGATTGGCGTAGCCCATCAGCACCACCGGTGTGGTGGTGTCCTCGGTGCGGAAGGCGGCCACGATCTCCAACACCTTGGCCGGTGTCGTCCCCGCCTCCAGGGCCCGCAGACACGCCGCTTGGATCACCGGGCCGTCGGCCATCGGATCGGAGAAGGGCACGCCCAGTTCGAGGACGTCGGCCCCACCGGCCACCGCCGCCCGCATCAACTCCAGCGTGGCCTCCGGGCTGGGGTCGCCGGCGGTGATATACGGGACCAGCGCGGTACGCCCGGCGGCGCGGCACCGTTGAAAGGTCTCGGCGATGCGGCTCACAGTTGGATCCCCTCTTGGGCGGCCACGGTCTGGATGTCTTTGTCGCCCCGCCCGGAGAGGTTGGCCACCACCACCTTGGACGGCCCCAACTCCCGGGCCAATCGCACCGCACCGGCCACCGCGTGGGCGCTCTCCAGGGCGGGGATGATGCCCTCGTACCGGCACAGTTCGTGGAACGCCTCCAGCGCCTCGGCATCGGTAATGACCCGGTACTGGGCCCGGCCGGTCTCCTTGAGCCACGAGTGCTCGGGGCCGACCCCCGGATAGTCGAGCCCCGCCGAGATGGAGTGCGTGCCGATGATCTGACCGTGCTCGTCCTCCATCAAGTAGGTCCGGCTACCGTGGAGCACCCCCGGCCGGCCGGCGGTCAGCGTCGCCGCGTGGCGCCCGGAGTCGAGCCCCTCGCCGCCGGCCTCCACGCCGTAGAGCGCCACGCCCTCGTCGTCCAGGAAGGGGTGAAAGATCCCCATGGCGTTGGAGCCGCCACCGACGCACGCCACCACCGCGTCGGGCAGCCGCCCCTCGGCGGCCTGGATCTGCTCCCGCGCCTCGACGCCGATGACCCGCTGGAAGTCGCGAACCATGGTGGGATAGGGGTGGGGCCCGGCCACCGAACCGATGATGTAGAAGGTGTCGTCCACGTTGGCGACCCAGTCGCGCATGGCCTCGTTGAGGGCGTCCTTCAACGTGCGGGTGCCGGACTCCACCGGCCGCACCTCGGCCCCCAGCAGCTTCATGCGATAGACATTGGGCGCCTGGCGGCGGACGTCCTCGGCGCCCATGTAGACCACGCATTCCAGCCCCAAGCGGGCGGCGACGGTGGCGGTGGCGACGCCGTGCTGGCCCGCCCCGGTCTCCGCGATGATGCGGGTCTTGCCCATGCGGGCGGCCAATATCGCCTGCCCCACGGTGTTGTTGATCTTGTGGGCGCCGGTGTGGGCCAGATCCTCGCGCTTGAGGTAGATCCGGGCGCCCCCGGCGCGCCGGGTCAGCCGCTCGGCGAGATAGAGCGGAGTCGGGCGGCCGACGAACTCCCGCAGGTCGCGGTCGATCTCCGCCTGGAACGCCGGGTCGCGGCGCGCCTCCTCGTAGGCCGCCGTCAACGCCTCCAATGGACCCATCAAGGTCTCGGAGACGAATCGTCCCCCAAAACGCCCGAAGCGCCCCACCGGGGTGCCCCCTTCCACCGGACCCTCAACCGGCATGGCCCGCCGCTGACTTTCCACCGTTGCCGGCACGTTCCACCTCCGCCATGAATTTCGCCATGCGCTCCCGGTCCTTGATACCGGGCCGCGCCTCCACCCCGCTGCTGACGTCCACCGCAAACGGACGCACCCGGGCCACCACCTCGCCCACGTTCTCCGGGGTCAACCCGCCGGCCAGCACCGAGTACCGGCATCCCGCCGCCGGCAACCGCCCGTGGTCGAACCCGACCCCACGTCCACCCAGTTCACCCACCGCGTGCCCGTCGAAGAGAAAGCCGCTGGCCCCCGGATAGCGGGCCAAGTAGGCCACGGGATCGATCCCACCCCCCATGGGCACGGCCTTGATGTATCGGCGATGGAAGCCGGCGCAAAACTCCGGCGGCTCGTCGCCGTGGAACTGCAACAGATCGAGCCGCAGTTCCTCCAAGGCCACCTCCACCTGCTGGCGGTCGGGATCGACGAAGAGCCCCACCACCGACACGAAGGGCGGCAACGCGGTGATGATCGCCTCCGCCATCCGGCGGTCCACCGCCCGCGGGCTGGCCTCGCAAAAGACCAGACCGATCGCGTCGGCCCCCAGTTCGGCGGCGGCGATGGCGTCCTCGGGACGGGTGATGCCACAGATCTTGACTCGGGTTCGCAAGGCTGAGACCGCGCCTTTGTCCGCAATGAAAAAAGGGATGCACAAAGGCCAGTATCCTACCCTCCGCCACCGGACCAGGCAAAGAGAGGAAACACCCCATCACCGGGGAGGCCGAAGTCCGGAGGATAGACCACCCGGGTCAGATAGAGCCCCTCCGCCGGCGCCGTCACGCCGCCCAAGGTGCGCTCCCGGCCGGCCAGCACCTCCTCCGGCCATGTCACCGGCCGCTCGCCGCTGCCCACCGCCATCAGTGTCCCGGCCAAGTTGCGCACCATGTGGTGGAGAAAGGCGTTGGCCTCCACGTCGAGGTGGACGAACGGCCCTTCGGCCCGCACATCGAGCCGCATAAGGCGGCGCCGGGCGTGCCGCGCCTGGCAGGCGGCGGCGCGAAAGGCGCTGAAATCGTGCTCACCCAGCAGCGGCTTGGCGGCCTCCCGCATGCGCTCCGCATCCAACGGCCGGTGGAGCCACGCCACCCGGCGCCTGAGCAACGCGGGGCGGGAGCGGCGGCAGAAGAAGATATAGCGGTAGGCCCGGCGCACCGCCGAGTAGCGGGCGTGAAAGGTATCGGCCACCGGTTGCGCCCAGAGGACGCTGACCGCCTCCGGCATGGATGCGTTGGCGCCCAGCACCCAGGCGTGCATCGGCCGCCGGGCCGTGGTCTCGAAGTGGACCACCTGGTGGGTCGCGTGGACACCGGCGTCGGTACGCCCGGCACAGACCACCTCCACCGGGTGATCCGCCACCCGTGACAGGGCGGTCTCCAGGGCCTCCTGGACCGAGGGGGCGTGGTGCTGCCGCTGCCAGCCGGAAAACCGGCTGCCGTCGTACTCCAGAGCCAGCGCGATCCGGTCGCTCACCCCGCCCCCCACACCAGCGCCGCGCCGCCGGCCAGCACCAACCACTGCCACAGCGGCGCCGGCGGCAGTCCGTGCAAGGCCACCGGACGGCGCGGGGCCGCGGCGGCGGCATCGACGGCATCCTGGAACAGTTCAGCGGCGAA
>SKYL01000023.1 GCA_007127935.1 Halorhodospira sp.
AGACCGGGCGGGTCCGCTGGGAGCACTATCCGATTCCCATGGAGCAGCCGAGTCTGCTGGCGGCCATGGTCGGCCACTGTGCCGGAGGCGGCGCCTACGATGCGGTCCGCCACCACCTCTTTCGGGCCTTTCAGTCGTTCGCCGAGCGGCCGGAGGGGGTGCCGGGCCACTGGTTGCCCGTGCTCCATCGCGCGGTGGAGCCGTTGGGCTGGGGCCACGCCGACCTGCGTGCCTGCGTCGAGTCGGAGCGCCTGATGGCGAGTGTCCTGGAGGAGCGGGCGGCGGTCATCAAGAAATTCGGTCTGCGCCACCTGCCGACGGTCATCGTCTTTGATCGGGATGGCCGCGAGACGCGGCGGTTCGTGGGTGAAGAGGGGGCCGACGGGGTGCCTGGGCTGCTGGAGTTCTTCCGCGACACCCTCTGAGGGTTTGGGACGTTATTACACGGTATTACGGTTCCTGTGGGTGCCCCGTGTCTGGAGGGTTCGCCACGGCGGCCGTTTCTGGAGGTGTGGCGGGGGCCGGCGTCTCCGCCGCTGATGCCGTAGCGGTGTTGGGCGCCGCCGTCTCATCGTTCAAACTCTTCGTCTCGCGGCAACGCGGATGCACCGACGCCAGCCGCTCGATACAGGCCTCGAAGAACTCCGGGTTTTCATAGTGGCAGTCGAGGCAATCGGGCATGGCGTGCCGTTCCACGTACGTGGATCCGTAGGGGATCAGGTGGATGGTGGCCGGGTGGCGGCACTCGTGGTCGTAGTCGGTGACCATGGCCTCCCAGGCGGTGGTGGGGTCGATGTGCATGTTGCAGATGGCGCAGCGGCCGCCGCTGCGCCGGTAGACCAGGTCGCGCATCCCCGGGTGGACCGGAGACTTGCGCGCGAACCGCTCCCAGGCGTGCCGGTCGTGGCGCTCCATGGCGCGCCGGGCGTCGATGGAGCCCCAGCGCGTCCGATGGCGGCTCTTCTCCTCCTGACGCCGCTTGCGCTCCTCTCGTCGCTCCCGCTGGGTCTTGGCGGTCTGGTCCTGGCTTTCGATGAACTTCAGGACACGGGCCAGGGGGCCCATGATGGCGAAGATCCGGTACTTGGCGCTCTGGCGGATCTCCTCCTGGGCGCTGTCGGGCACCCAGATGATCCCTTTGGCGCCGAGTGCGTCGGCGATGGTGGAGCAGCGGTAGAGCGCACGGGTGAAACCCCGCTGTGCATGGTCCTCGGGAAGCATGTAGACGGCGTACTTCCCCTCCGCCGTGGTGATGACGATGTTGGCGTGGCCGCGCGGGGTCTCCACATCGAATTGGTACTCGTGGTCCGGCCCTTGATGTTCCAGCCACTCCTTGAGCGAGCCGGGGGTCTCCTTGGGGTTCTCGCCTTCGCTGGCCTGGGCCCGGCGAAGCTTTTCCTGGCGGCGCTCCTCCAGGAGGCGGCGGATCTCCGGGGTCATCTGGCGCACGCTGATGGCGGCGCCCCCCATGGCCGCCAGTAGCACGATGGGCCATGCGATGGAGAGCATGCGGTGGGCGTCCTCCAGGATCGGTACCTGGGGCTCGGAGATCAGGGTGGGCAGCAGGGCCACCACGGCAATGCCGATGGCCAGGTCTTGCCAGCTTCGCGCCACGCGCCACTGCCTGGCGACCGTGGTGTCGCCCTCTTCCTGCCGGATGCGTGCCGAAGTGACCTCCCGCAACGCAAACAGCGCGAACAGTAGTCCGATGCCGAAGACCGCCATGTCACCGTCCCTATTGAAGTGGGACCGATTCCCCAAAAGTCTGTCTGGAATTATACTAAGCGAATCCCCGGTGACGCCATACCGGTGCGGCATTGCGGCCGGGCCGACGTAACTTGTTATAATCGTTTCGCACAAGCGGCCCGGCGGCGTGGGTGGCGTTCGCGCCGGCTCACCCGCCGGGCCGCCGGTATTCGGCGAAAGTGGCGGAATCGGTAGACGCGCCGGGTTTAGGTCCCGGTGGGGTAACACCCCGTGAGAGTTCGAGTCTCTCCTTTCGCACCAAGCGGGTGATGCCGTCCCGCGTGGCAGGGCGGCGACCGAACGCAGGTGGAGTCCTTCTCCCCCTTTCAAACCTTATAAGGCAAACCCTTAAGGATTTTCCGATGCAAGTATCTGTGGAGACGACGGAAGGGCTGGGCCGGCGCATGAAGGTCCAGGTGCCCGCCGAGCACGTGGACAACGAAGTGGAGAAGCGGCTGCGGGATCTGGGCGCCCGGATGAAGGTCGACGGCTTCCGCCCCGGCAAGGTGCCGCTGAAGGTGGTGCGCCAGCGCCACGGGGGAGAGGTTCGGGGCGAGGTGCTCAACGAGATGGTGCAGCGCAGTTACGCCGAGGCGCTGCAACAGCAATCCATTCGCCCGGCGGCGGCGCCTCACATTGAGCCGGTTCAGGTCGATGAGGGTGAAGACCTGGAGTACGTGGCCACCTTTGACGTGATGCCAGAGATTGAGATCCAGGGCATCGAGGCGATCCGGGTCCGGCGCCCTGCGGTGGAGATCACCGACGCTGACGTAGACAACGTGCTGGAGCGGCTGCGTAAGCAACATGCCGAGTATCAGGAGGCCGCGCAGCCGGCGGTGCGGGGTGATCGCGTCGTCATCGATTTTGAGGGGACCATCGATGGCCAGCCGTTCGAGGGGAACCAGGCCGAGGATGCCGGGTTGATCCTGGGCGTCGGGCAGCTCCCCGACGCCTTCGAGGAAGGGTTGGTGGGGGCCTCCGCCGGGGATGAGTTGACGGTGACGCACACCTTCCCCGAGGGGCTGGCCGATGCCGAGATCGCCGGCCAGACCGCGGAGTTCAAGGTGCGGGTGAAGCGGGTGGAGGCGCCGGCCTATCCCGAGATCGACGGCGAGTTCGCCCGGCGGCTGGGGCTTGAAGAGGGCGGCGTGGAGGCGCTGCGCCAAGCGGTCCGCGGTAACCTGGAGCGGGAGCGTGACAATGCCGTGCGGGAGCGGATGAAGCAGCAGGTGATGGATCAATTGGCGGAGGCCAACGATCCGGACTTGCCCGCCAGCATGGTGGATGCCGAGATCCATGCGTTGCGGGAGTACGCCAAGGCCCGTGGTCAGGAAGAGGGCGAGGCTGGGGAGTACGAAGCTTCAGCGCGCCGCCGGGTCAAACTCGGGCTGTTGGTTAATGAACTGGTGCGCCGTGAAGGCATCCAAGTGGATCAGGAACGGATGGTGGAGATCCTGCGCGGAATGTCCGCCGCTTCCGAGGATCCGCGGGAGATGTTCAAGCAGTACACCCGCAACCGGCAGTTGATGGAGAGCGTGGAGGCGTCGGTGCTGGAGGACCAAGTGGTGGAGTGGGTCCTGGAGCGTGCGCAGACCGAGGACGAGCCGCTCTCCTTCGAGGCGTTGGTCGGTCCCAGCGCTGCATCGCCGGAGGCCGGCTGAGGTCGGCGCCGGTCCGATTGAGTTTTTTCTACCGAGGTGTCGTTGATGAATAGAGAGGAATCCCGGGTGCCGGAGATCCACGCCACCGGGCTCGTGCCCATGGTGGTGGAACAGTCGGCCCGCGGCGAGCGTGCCTACGATATTTACTCCCGCCTGCTCAAGGAGCGGGTGATCTTCCTGGTGGGGCCGGTGGAGGACTACCAGGCCAACTTGGTGGTGGCCCAGTTGCTCTTCCTGGAGTCGGAGAACCCGGATAAGGACATCCACCTCTACATCAACTCCCCTGGAGGGGTGGTGACCGCCGGTTTGGCGATCTACGACACCATGCAGTTCATCAAGCCGGACGTCTCCACGCTGTGCATCGGACAGGCCGCCAGCATGGGGGCGCTGCTGCTGGCCGGAGGGGCCAAGGGCAAACGCCATGCGTTGCCCCACTCCCGGGTCATGATTCACCAGCCCCTGGGCGGCTTCCAGGGGCAGGCCACGGACGTGGACATCCACGCCCGGGAGATCCTCGACATGCGGGAGCGGTTGAATCGGATCCTGGCGGACCACACCGGCCAGGATATGGAGACCATTCAGCGCGACACCGACCGGGATAACTTCCTGAGCCCGGAGGATGCCGTGAAGTACGGCCTGATCGACGGTGTACTGAGCCGGCGTGGCGGTGAGTGACCGTTGAGTAACCGCAATGCGGGTGCGCTTGCGTGCCCACTGAAAAAGATGCATGGTTAGTGTGAACATGCGTATCGGGGCAACCGAGGCCTTGTAATGACCGATCGTGAAACCGGCAGGGGCGA
>SKYL01000049.1 GCA_007127935.1 Halorhodospira sp.
CAGTGTCTTTCATGAACCGCCGTATGCGGAACCGCACGTACGGTGGTGTGAGAGGGCGGCGGGGGTGACCCCGCCCCCTACTCGATACCGGTAAGAAGGGAAACAAGAAGGGGGCCTCCTGATGGGTGCCCCCGTTATACATGGAGATCAGCGATCCTCGTTGTTTTCCTCAAGGGTGTGCAGCAGCGCGCGGGCATCGTCTACCCACTCAGCGTCGCCGCCCGCTTCGAGCGCGCTGTTCAGTGCCTCCCGGGCAGCGGCGGTGTCTCCGGCCTCGGCAAGGGCGGCGCCGTAGTGATAACGAATCTGCGGATTGTCGGGCAACGCTTCCGACGCCGTGGCGAGCAAGGCCTTCGCCTTCCTGACATTACCGGCTTGCAGCTCGATCCAACCGAGCGTATCCGTAATTGCTGCGCTGTCCGGTGCCAGGGCGTGGGCCTCCCTGGCCGTGGCCAGTGCCCGTTCGTCGCCCACCTCGTGGTAGATCCACGCCAGATTGTTGAGGATGACGGCATTGCGGCGGTCGCTCATCGCCACAAGCGCCTCGTAATGCGGGAGTGCACGGGGGTACATGCCGTGCTGAATATACCAGTTGCCGAGCGCGAAGCGCGCCTGCGGCACGTCGGGGTTGGCTTCGATCCAGGCCTCTAGAGGCTCAGCGGGATCGTCTCGGCCTGCCTCCGCCCGATTGGCAACCAGCGGCCCCAGTGCCTCCGCATTGCCGGCGTCCACGGCACGCTGATAGGCGTCTATGGCTGCGTCCACGTCACCGCGGGTGCTGTGGGCGTGGCCCTCCAGCAGGGCGCCCTGGGCCTCGCCACCGGCCACCTCCTGCATGCGCTTCGCGGTACGCAGGGCGGCCTCGCTGTCGTCCCGCCGGAGCTGTATCCCGGCTATGGCGCTGGCCGCATCGAGCCGCGTCGGATGGGCTTCAATCAGTTCTTCCAGCGTGGCGAGGGCGGCCTCATCGTCACCAGCCGCCGATTGCGCGCGCGCCAGGTGATAGCGCAGATCCGGATTGTCGGGAGCTATCTGCAACGCCGCGTTCAGGCTCTCGACTGCGCCCGCCGGATCCTCCGACGCCAGTCGAGCAACGCCCTGCACGCCAAGCGTGGCCGGATTGCCGGGAGCGGCGCTGACGGCGCGATCGGCTGCAGCCAGCGCCTCCACCGCTTCGCCATGTGCCAGGAGGAAGCGCGCCAGCGCCAGGTTGGCCTGCGCCGACTCCGGCTCGACCTCGACCGCGCGCTCCAGCCAGCCCCGTGCCGCCTCGTAGTTGCCAAGCTGTCGTTGTAGATCGGCGACACGAATCATGGCCGGAATGTTGTCCGGTTGGCGTTCCAGACCGTCTTCCATCAGTCTCGCGGCCTTATCCAGTTCTCCGCGACCTTGCGCCAGCAGTCCGAGATTGAACAGCGGCTGGCTGCCATCCGGATCCAGTTCCCTTGCCCTCTGGAACGAGCGCTCAGCTTCGGCGTGGCGCTCCATGACCATGTTGACGCCGCCAAGAACGATGTGTGCCGCGGCCCTGTCCGGATACGCATCCACGAGACTCCTGGCCTCGGCCAGTGCCCGATCGGTGTCGCCGCCTTGCAGTGCCGCGAGGGCCAAGTACTGTCGGCGCGCGAACTCATCCGGATCGTCTGCATCGACCTGCTGCATCATGGTCAGGGCCATGTCGGGGCTCTCCAGGTCCAGCAGCGCCTGGGCCAGGCCCATGCTGGCCCGGCGAGCGTCGGGATCCGTGCGTGAAGCCTCCTCCAGATCCGCGACGATGGCGTCCACGTCGTCGCCCGCCGCGCGGGCAAGCGCAGCCATGGCGGCAGGATCGTCCGACGCATGCCGAATGCCCGCCGTCAGCACACGTATCGCCTGCCGGTTCTGCCCGCTGGCTCTCAACGCGGTGGCCAGCATGACCCGGGCCTGGACATTGTCCGGCTGTGCCGCAACCACGTCCTGGAACAGGCTGACAGCCTGGGCGTACTGTTCCTGGCGAAGCCGTATGACGCCCATCAGCAATTTCGCCGATACACTGTCCGGAGCCGCGGTCAGGGTCCTCTGAAGGTGATCGGTGGCTGTGCGGATGTCGTCATCCTGACCGTAGGCAATGACCGCCGCGAGATAATGGGCATAGGGGTGTCGCCTGGACTGACTGAGCATCGTCTCGTTGTGCGCCCTGGCCTCATCCACGCGCCCGGTGTTTAGCAGGGATTCGACAAGTCGTCCCCTGGCGTTGAAATACTGGGCGTGCGCGATATCCGTGACGGGCATCTCCACCAACTTCAGGAAGATGTCGATGGCCTCTTCGGTGCGGCCAAGCTGTCGCACCGCGTCGGCCCTGGCCAACCATGCGGCGGACGATTCCGGGTGGATTTCTGCCGCTTCCTTCGCGATTCTCTCCGCCTTCTCCAGATCGCCGGCGTATTCCGCAAGTCTGGCGGAGACGACCAGGGCGCGGCTCGATCGCGGATCCGCGGCCAGCGCATCATCCAGTAGAGCCCGCGCCTGATCCGGTTGGTCTTTCTGGAGATGGGCCGCCGCCCGGGCAGCCAGAAGGTCAGCGCGAACGGCATCGTCGCCAACCGCATCCGGCGTGATCAGCTCCAGGACCTGGTCCGGCTTGTTCTGCCACAACAGGGCGTTGGCCAGAGGCGGCTGCACCCGTTCCGGTTCTATACCGAGTCGGCGGGCTCTGATCAGGGCGTCCTCCGCACCCTGGTAGTCGCCGGTGATCATTGCCACCTCACCCAGTCCGAAGCGCGCCTCGGCATGGTCGGGGTCGTCTTCCAGTACGCTGCGGTAATCGGCGATGGCGGACTGATAACGCCCGTCCGCGCGCTGCTGTTCGGCACGCTCCATCAAGTCGTCCACGCTTTTCGTGCAGCCCGCCGCAACTACAATGGCGGCGACCAGCACAAGGCAACGTTTCAACCCTTTCATCACGGCAATGCTCCCATTCCCCGGCAGTACGGTGTCAGACCTTCAGTCCGTGTTTCTTCATCAGGTCATACAGCGTCGGTCGCGATACGCCCAGCAACTCGGCGGCTTTCGATATATTCCCCTGGGCGCGCGCCATGGCCGCGCCCAGGGTCCGGTACTCGGCATCGTCACGGACCTGGCGCAGGTTCAGCGTGCGGTCCGGATCGTCACTGGCGGGCGCGAGGCCCAGATCATCCGTGTCCAGCAGCCTGCCGTCGGCAATGATGACCGCGCGGTTGATGATGTTTTCCATTTCGCGCACGTTGCCGGGCCAGGAGTGAGCGCTGATGGCGGCAAGCGCCTCCTCGGTGAACCCCCGAACCTTGCTGCCATGACGCTCCGCGGCACGCTCCAGGAAGGCTCTGGCCAGCAGTACGGGGTCACCGTCCCGGGCCCGCAATGGTGGGATGTCCACCACCACCTCGCTGATTCGGTAGTAGAGATCCTCTCGAAAGCTCCCCGCGCTGATCAGTTCCTTGAGGTCCTGGTGGGTGGCGCAGACAACCCGCACATCGACTGGAATCTCCGTGCGGCCGCCCAGCCGCTCCATGACCCGTTCCTGCAGGAAGCGCAGCAGCTTGGACTGCAGCGCCATGGGCATATCGCCGATTTCGTCCAGAAACAGCGTGCCCCCTGCGGCGTACTCGATCTTGCCCCTGGTCTGGTGATTGGCGCCGGTAAAGGCGCCCTTCTCGTAGCCGAAGAGTTCGCTTTCCAGCAGGTTCTCGGGGATGGCCGCGCAGTTGATGGCGACGAAGGCGGCTTCCGAACGACCACTGAGGCTGTGGAGTGCACGCGCCAGCACTTCCTTGCCAGTCCCCGTCTCCCCCAGCAGCAGCACGCTTGCGTTGGTACTCGCCACCTTCTCCACCAGCCGGCACATTTTCAGCATGTTCTGGCTGCCGGTCACGAGGCCGTCCAGAGGTGACTGCCGGGCGCGCATCAGTTCGCGGTTCTGTTTCTCGAGCCGGGCGATGTGAAAAGCGCGGGAGACAAGCAGATCGAGGGTCTCGGTCTGCACCGGCTTTTCGTAGAAGTCGTAGGCGCCCAGGCCGACGGCCTTCACGGCACTGGTTTCGTCGCCATTGCCGGTAACGACGATCACCTTGGTGTGCGGGGCCAGGGCGAGTATCTCGCTGAGCGTGGCCATGCCCTCCGAGATACCGTCCGGATCCGGCGGCAGACCAAGATCCTGCAGGACCACC
>SKYL01000046.1 GCA_007127935.1 Halorhodospira sp.
AAGCGGGGAAATTGATGACCAATGTGGCCCACCCGAGGGTGGTGGCCGCGCTCGATTCGTTCCTCCGATCGTAACGGGCCAATGACCGCCTTCGCTTGGGACAAGGTCTGTACGCGCTTGGCTTGGGGGGCCGGCCTGACCCTCTTCGCCGTGGTCACCGCCGTCCCGCTGGAGTCCTCCGCCCAGCTCGTGCTGGCGCTGATCCTGCTGACCGCCATGTGGGCCCTGACCCACTCCGCCGGAGAAACGGCGAGCCGGTGGCTGCGCATCCTGGTACTGCTCATCGGCGCCTACCTCTCCCTGCGCTACTTGGCTTGGCGGGGCATCTACACCCTCAGCGGCATGGAGTGGGCGGTATGGGCGCTGGCGCTCGCCCTCTACGGCGCCGAGATCTACTCCACCGCGATCCATCTGCTGGGCTGCATGGTCAACGTGGCCCCGCTGCGCAGACCGGCACTGACGCTGGCCGACTTGCCCCCGGAAACTCCGTTGCCCACCGTCGATGTCATGGTCCCCTCCTACAACGAAGACCCCTCGCTGCTGGAGATCACCCTGCGGGCGACCCTCCAGATGCGCTATCCCAAGGAGAAATTCACCGTCCATTTGCTCGACGACGGCGGCACCGATGAGAAGGTCTGCGCCGACGACCCGCGCGTCTCCGCGGCGGCAAAGGAACGGCGACGTACTTTGCGGGCGCTCTGCCGGCGACTCGGGGTCCGCTATATCACCCGCCCCCGGAACGAGTCCGCCAAAGCGGGGAACATCAACCACGCCCTGGGCCGGACCGACGGCGAACTGGTCGTGGTGTTGGACGCCGACCACGTCCCGACCGTGGACTTTCTCGACCGCACCGTGCCCTGGATGGTCAGGGACCAGCGGGTCTTCCTGGTGCAGACCCCCCATTTCATGATCAACCCCGACCCCATCGACCGGAACCTGCTGCGCTCCTTCCGCCGGATGCCTTCCGAGGGGGACATGTTCTTCCAGACAATTCAACGGGGCCTCGATTTCTGGTCGGCCTCCTTCTTCTGCGGGTCGGCGGCGGTGCTGCGGCGCACATGCCTGGAAGAGGTGGGCGGGGTCCGTGGCGACTCCATCACCGAGGACGCCGAGACCTCGCTGGAGTTGCATGGGCGGGGCTATCGCTCGGTCTACGTCAACCACCCGCTGGTGGCCGGCCTCGCCCCGGAAACCTTCAATGCCTTCGTCACCCAGCGGATGCGTTGGGCCCAGGGGATGATCCAAATCCTACTGTTGAAGAAGCCGTACCGGGCCCCTGGACTGCGCTGGCACCAGCGTCTGGGGTACATGAGCACGATTCTCTTCTGGCTTTTTCCCTTCGCCCGGACGGTCTTTCTGCTCGCCCCGCTGGCCTATCTGGTCTTCGGGGCGCACATCTATAACGCGTCCCTGGCCCAGATCGCGGCGTACACCATCCCCCACCTGATCGCCACCTACATGATCTCTTCCCTGCTCTTCGGCCGGACCCGTTGGCCCCTGGTCTCCGAACTGTACGAATTGATGCAGTCCATCTTTTCGCTGATCGCCATCACCAAGGTCTTCGTCAATCCCCGCCGACCCTCCTTCGTGGTCACTCCCAAGGGCGACACCCTGGACCGGGACTTCGTCTCGCCCCTTTATAAACCTTTCTATCTCCTCTTCGGCTTGATGCTGCTGGGCTTCGCCTTCGGTTTTTACCGCTTGGCGGATGAGCCGCTGACCCGGGAACTGACGATCGTGGTGCTGGCGTGGAACCTCTTCAATTTCATCACCGTGGTGGCCGCACTGGGCGCACTCTATGAACGGCGACAGAAGCGGGCGTCCCCGCGGATTCCGGTCAACGAGACCGGACATCTGGCGCCGGCCGGTGGCGATGGCCTGGACTGCGAGATCGCCGATCTCTCGTCCATGGGGTGCCGCTTGGTGGTCAAGGGAGCCGTCTCGTTGTCCCCCGGTGACCCCGCCGAGTTGCGGGCCGAAGCGCCGGCCCTGGGCCGGCCGATCCACCTGCCGGCGGAGGTGCGCGCCATCGCGCCCCGGCCGTACGGGACAGAATTGGGAATCCGGTTCACCCCCCGGACCGAGGCGCACCGTGACGACGCCGTGGCCTTCGCATACGGGGACAGCCGACGCTGGGACTTCTTCCAGCGCCGGCGGCTCCGCCCGATGCCCTTCGGGCGCGCGGCGAGGCTGGTCTTGGGCCTGATCTGGCATCCGGTCCTCCTGATGGTCCGTTTCCATATCGCCAAGGCCCGGTCGCTCCGCGGCGCCCGCCCCGTCCAGGAAAGAATGAAGGAGAGCCCTCATGTTTCGATCTCCCGTGGTTAGAGCGCTGCCGCTGCTGGCGGCGGCCCTCGGCCTGTCATTGGGATCACCGGCAACGGAGGCGGACGAGGCTTCCCTTCGTCTGGCCGAGTTCACCGCCCACACCGGACCGGTCCGGCTGAGCGGCATCGAAGACCGGTTCGATCTCTTCCTGCCGCTGGCCGCGTCCGTCACCACGGAAGAAGCGGTCCTGGACTTGCGCCTGACGCGCTCCCTGGCGTTGCTTGACCACCGCTCCTCCCTCAATGTCCGCTTCAATGAGACGACTCTGGCCCAGATCCCATACCCGCCGGACCAACCGGTGATCACCGCACAAGTGCGCATCCCGGCGGAGTTGTGGCGGCCCGGTTTCAATCGCCTGACCCTGGCGGGGATCCAGCACTACGCCGACCGCTGCGAGGACTTCACCGCGCCGGAGTTGTGGACCGAGCTCGACCTCCACCGCTCCCACATCACCTACCGCGTGACCCCCGCTCAACGGCCGCCGACGCTGCGGGATCTCTCCGGCCTCTTCGCTCCCGGGATCGGCGCCCACGATACCGTCCTGCTCCTCACCGCCCCCGGCGAGAACGGAGAGATCCCGCTGCGCCGCCGGCCGGCCGAAGGGAACGCACCGGTGGACACCGCCGCGGAGGCGCCGCCCCACCTGGAGGCGTTGGCCACCGTGGCCCAGGCCCTGGCCCTGCGCCGGGACTATGCGCCATTGGCGGTGGAACACGGCCGGTGGCGCTCGACGTGGCCGGACCTGGAGCAATCCGCCCCATGGGCACCGGAGACCGAACCGCTTCACAGCGCCGTCTACCTGACCGCTGTCCCCGTTCACCCTCACGTGCTGGTCGGCACCCGGGACGAACTCTCCCCGATCCTCCCACAGGATCTGGCGGAGCAGATCGACGGCCCCTTCCTCCATGTGGACCGCACCGCCGCGCTGGTCGACGCCGAAGGACGAACGGTGGTCCCCGCCGCGGCGCGATTGATCGTCTCCGGCCGGGATAACGCGGAATTGATCAAGGCGGCCCGCCTGCTGGCGGAAATGGACGACCGCTTCAATCCGATCTCCACGGTGCGCTTGCTGGAACGTGATCTGCCCACCGGACGCCCCCTGTCCAGCACGCGCTTCCTGCAACCGGGAGAGCGCTACCGCTTCGAAGCGCTGGGCCTGAACGACACGACCCTGAGCGGCACCGGCACCCACCGGGCCCGGGTCGACCTCCACGTCGGCCCCGACTTCTTCGCCCACGAGTCGGCCCAGGCGGAACTGCTCCTCGACTTCGGCTACGGAGCGGGCATGGGTACAGGTTCGGTCATGAACCTCTTTCTCAACGGCGAGTACATTCACGGGCTGTCCCTGGACCAGTCCGGCGGCGCCGCTTTCCGGGACTACCGCATCCGGCTGCCGATCCGCCGCCTGCGCCCGGGGATCAACGCACTGGAGTTCGAGTTCACCCTGCGCACGCCCACGGAGCCCGGTGAGTGCCGCACGATTCCCGGGAATCACCTGGTGGTCCAGTTGCTGGGCTCGTCCCGGTTCACGCTGCCCCCCGCCCAGGCAGTGGCCGTTCAGCCGGATCTCGCCCTGATGTCCGCCACCGCCTACCCGTTGATTACGGCCAGCCACCTCCGGCCGACCCGGCTCCACGCCACCACGGAGGCAGTGCTGCCGGCCGCCTTGACCTTCGCCGGCAAGTTGGCCCAGGTGGCCGGCGCCCCCTCCGACCGGATCGAGATCTCCGTCGGCCCGCCGGACGGGCTCACCGGGCACGCGGCGCTGTTCGCGACCCCTCAGACCCTCACCGAGACGCTGTTTGACTCCTGGGCAGTCGCGGTAGGCCGTACTGTGCGCTGGCCGTACAGAACCCTCAACGACTTACGGGAGAGCGTACGCCAACGCGATCTCTCACTGACCCACACCCGACGGGAGCCACCGCTGGCGGGCTCCATCACTCAGGACCGGGGACTGGGTGATTTAGGTGTCCTGCTGGCCATGAAGAACCCCGCCTCCGAGAACCCTTCGACCCTGACCCTGCTGGTGGCCGACACCAGTGATCTCCTCAACACCCGGACTCGGGAACTGACTCAACCCGGCCTGTGGAGTCGAATCGGCGGTGACCTGACGATCTGGAACAGCGACGAGGAGGCCATGGTCTCCATGCGGGTGGGCGGTGCCTACGAGGTGGGCGAGCCCGATCGGATGGGGTGGATCCTGCTTACGCTGTCCAATAACCCGTGGTATCTCCTGGCCGCCTTTCTGGCAGTTGCGTTGCTGCTCGGATCGCTGGCGCACCGCTATCTGCGGGCCCGGGAATCGGCCAAGGCGTCCGAGCCATGATCAAGTGGCTGGCGCTGGCGTTGTTCATGGGACTCGCTCTCGGCTGGGGATGCGTCCAGTTTCAATCGCAGCCCCAGAAGGCGCCCCCGACATTGCTGGAACCGGGCCTCTGGGAAGAGTTTCGCCACCGCTTCGTGGAGCCGTCGGGGCGCGTGGTAGACCCCGAGAACGCCGACATCTCCCACAGCGAGGGGCAGGGCTACGCGATGCTGATGGCCGAAGCGGCCGGTGACCGGGCGGGATTCCAACTCGTCTGGGAGTGGGCCGCGCGGGTACTGTGGCGCGACGACCACCTCTTCTCCTGGCGCTACGAGCCCTGCCCGTTCGAGGATCGGCGCTGCGTCACGGACCACAACAACGCCACCGACGGCGAGATCTTGATCGCGTGGGCGCTGCTCCGCGCGCACGCCCGATGGGGCGACGCGGATCACCGGCAAGCGGCGGTGAAGATTCACACCGCCCTGCTGCGCGACGGCCTGATCCTCCAGGACGGTGCCTGGTTGATCCTGCCGGGACGAGAAGGATTTATTGAAGAATCCATCGTTACGGTCAATGGCTCCTACTGGGTCTTTCCGGCGCTGGAGGCCTTCGAGCGGCATTTCCACGAGCCTCGCTGGCGGCAGGTCATCGAGTCGGGGCGGCGGCTGTTGGAGGAAGCGCGTTTCGGCCCCTACCGGCTCCACGCGGACTGGACCGACACCGGCGGACCGGCGCCGGTACCCTCCGCCAAGTTCGACGCCGTTCATGGATTCGATGCGGTAAGGATCCCGCTCCACCTGGCTTGGTCGGAGGACGGCATCCGGCGCTCGGACCTGCGCGGCTACCGCGACTTTTGGCACGACCATACACCCCCGCCGGCATGGATCGACCTCCAGGGAAAGGATCACGCGGAGTACAGCCGGCCCACCGGCATGGAGGCCATCGCCCGGCTGGCCGCTGCGCACGCCGACAGTGAACCGATCACCGCCGACGCGTTGCCGGTGCCCGGTGACGCCGACGGGTACTTTTCTTGGGCATTGACACTGTTAAGCCGGATCGCCGCCGCCGAGAGGGCGACATGAAACGGCGTCCGGCGCACTGGTTGATGGTGGCGGCGGTCCTGTTGTTCCTGGAAACGCAAGCGGACGAGGGGCTGGCCGAGCGGATCGAGGCCGGCCCCGACCACGCGCTTCCGGCGCCGATCCCCCGGGGCACGCCCCCGGAAACCGAGGTCGATACCACCGGGATTCACTACCACCTGCGCCGTGGCGACCGGACCACCGCCCGCCGCGAGATGGACCGCCTGCGACGGGAGAATCCAGGCTGGCAGCCCTCCGATGAACTCATCGCGCTGTTCGAGGCTGCCGCCATGGGCGCCGGCCCGGCGACACGCCAAGAGCGGGCGTGGAACTGCTATACCGAGGCCCGGGCACTGGTGGAGAGCGGGGCGTTGGAGGCGGCTCGGCCGAAGATCCTCTGCGCCGAGGCCCACGGACAAACCCGTGCATTCGAGTCACTGGGGTGGCACCTCATCCACCGGGGGCAACCCGCCGATGCCGCGGCCCTGTTCGCGTTACAACACCCCCGGGACGCCGAGGCCGTTCACGCCCGGGCCATCGCGTTGAAGACTCAGGGCAAGCACGAGGCGGCCACCGATTGGCTCTGTGACCACGCCTATCTTTCCTCAGACCTCCAGACCGCGTGCATCGACGATCTACTCTCCCTGGGCTGGACCCACCACCAACGACAAGAGTGGGACTCTGCCCAACAACGGTTCCGGCAGGCCGCCCGGCGGGGCGGAGGGCGACCCGCCCGGCAGGGGCTGGCCGAGGCCTGTTACGCCCAAGCCAAAATGCTGGTTGATCAGGGCACCATGGACAACGTGCCATCGCGCATCCGTTGCGCCGAGGCCAACGGCCGCCGGGGCGCCGCCGAGTCACTGGCGTGGGGAGCGCTTGATCGCGACCGGCCCAACGCGGCTCTTACCCTCTTTGCAATGCGACGACCACCATCCGAGGAGAGCCTCTACGGTCAACATCTCGCCCTGGCGGCCGTGGACAAACACAACCGGTCCGTGGACCTAGCCTGCGACAACGCCCACCGCTCCCTCCGCCTGCGCGAAGGGTGCGCCGACGGCCTCGCGCTCCGCATGGCCGACGCCTTCGCTATGGACGACCACCCGGCGGTCCTCGATGCGGCCCGCCGTCTGGAGCGCACCGGGGCGGAGCGCCCCGCGGTGCAGCCGCTGGTGGCGTGGTCGATGTTGCGCATGGGGCATCGAGCCGAGGCCGCGGGCCTCTTCGACGCGCTGCTGACGGTCGCGCCGGACAACACGGCCCACGGAGCCGGCCTGATCCTCGCCCTGGAGGATGACCGGGCGGCGCTCCAGACGGCCAGAGACCGGCATCCGGTGGTGGACCGCCTTCTCACCGAAGACACCTTTGCGCGCGCCTGGACCCGCGGCCAATTCGACCTCGCCACGCGGCTGGACATGGACCACCCCGCCCTGGCCGGCCGCGACGGCGTCTATGTGGAGGCCGGATTCGGACGGCGCCAACGGCGCGGGGATGCGGGCCTGTCCCGGCTCCGGGCCCTCACGCCCCACGTGGCGGTGGGTGGCATGGCGGGCGACACCCGCCTGAAGGCCACCCTGCACGCCCCACGGCTGGAGAGCGGCTCCCCGGCGAGCGACGCCGCGTTCGGCGGCCGACCGGCACCGGATATTCGCCCCCCCCGGTCCGAGGTGGACGGTGTCGGCGGAACGATCCTAGCCTACCGGGAAGAAGAAGGGTGGAATCTCTGGGCCGCCGTGGGCAGGACTCCGGCCGGCTTCCCGGTCGCCCCCGCCACGGTGGGCGAGGCGGGCGTACGGCGCCTCACCGACCAGTGGGTACTGACCGGCCGCCTCCACCGGCAGCCGGTGGAAGAGAGCCTGCTGTCGGCCGCCGGCGCCCGGGACAGCACTTCCCGCCGGACTTGGGGACGGGTCATCGACGAAGGAGGCACCGTGGAAGTGATCCGGCTCCTGGGAGAACGGACGGCGGTGGGCGCCGCGGCCGAATACGCCCGCGTGGAGGGCAGGCGGGTCGCCACCAACCATCGCACCGCTCTACGCACAGACCTCACATGGGATGTCTCCGAAGCGCCGGCGGCGGAGATATCCGAGCATCTGCGCATCGGCCCCTTCCTCGCCCACCAGCGTTACCGCAAGAACCTGAGCCACTTCACCGTCGGTCACGGCGGTTACTACAGCCCCCGGTCGGCCACCACCGCCGGACTCGCGGTGGACTGGCTCACCCGCGAAGGCCGGCCCCGGCTGTTCCGCACCCGGCTCGCCCTGGGCTACGAGCGGGCTAAAGAGGATTCGGCACCACGCTTTCCCCTCGACCGCAACGACCCGGAAACCTACGCCGGCACACGGACCAGCGGCCCGGTGCTGCAACTGCAAGCGGAAGGGATCTGGTTGCACGCCTCGGCCTGGACCGCGGGTGGCTTCCTGATCCACTCCAACACCCGCCACCACCAGGAACTCACCGTCGGCATATTGGTTCGGCTCCACTTCTCAAGTCGCACCGCCATGTTCAGCGACGACCTACCTCTCTGGCACCCGTAACCCCCTCCCTATTGAGCGCGGCTCCCACACCGCGAGGTTCCCTTTATGCAGATCTGGAAGGAGATTACCGGGGTTGCGTATTTGCGGTTTCGCCCACCCTGATGCATGGTTAAGGGAATCGGATCCATTCACCGGAGGCGACGATGGGAACGCTGGGCTGGCTGTTTCTCGGACTGGTGGCGGTGGCCACGGCGGCGCTCTTCTTCTGGCTTGGCCGCCATAACGCGCCCACCAGCCGCCAAATCCGGGAACTGGAGGAGAAATTGGCCAACAGCCATGTCGAGATGGGCCAGTACCGGCAGGAGGTGAACCGGCACTTCGAACGGACGGCGGAGTTGGTGGGGGACGTTACTGCGGCCTACCGGAATCTCTATCACCACTTGGCGGAGGACTCCCAGCGGCTGGCCCCCGGCCCGGCGGAACGGTTGCTGGAGTCCATGGGTGAACGGGCCCTGCTGGAGCGCCGCGGCGAGGAGCCGCCCGCCGATTACGCCCCGGATGAACCCTTTGACGAAGTGCGCCACGCCGAACCCGAACCCGAACCCGAACCCGAACCCGAACCCGAACCCAGCGAGCACTCCAAAGCAGAGTCAGTCGAGACGGAGACACCTGAGCCCGAAACGCCCGAACCGACAGCGCCCCAACCGGAAGAACGGAAACCCGAAGCACCCATGCCGGAGGAGCAAGCACCGGGAGAGCAGGTACCGGAGGAGCAAGTACCGGAAGAACCCGAACCGGTGGAGGAAGGGCGGGAACGCAGGTCGGCGGACGACGAGACGGAAGAGCGCCCAACCCCGGCCAGCCCCCGCGATGACCGGGACCCGCGCTGATCACTCGATCTCGAAGCGGTACATCAGATCCAGGGCGCTCTCCATACCGCTGACCGCCTCCAGGTAGAGCTGCCAAGTCAGGTAGTAGCGCAGGGTCACGGTGTTGCCCGGCAGGAAGACGCCCACGCCATAGGCCACGTAGAGGCGGGGCGAGAGGTAGCCGGAGAGGACCACTTGGGCGCCTTCATCGTCCCCCACGGCCTCGATATCGAACTCTCGGATCCCCAACTGCTCGGCGAATGACGCCGCGGCGGCTCCGCCGCCGTAGACCCCCAGCGCCAGCGCCGCATGCATCAGCACGTCGTCCCCCTCCGGTCCTCCCCGCCCCATGGGCCGCCCGCGGACCAAGTAGGAGAGGGCATCTTCCTGCGACATGGGCGGCTCCGAGAAGAGAACCACCGTCGGGTCGTCGGCGAACCCTTCCACCCGGACGCCGGCGGTCACCCGGTCACGCTCGATACGGCGGACCGCCTCCACCTCGATGCGGGGACGTTGGGGCGGCCCGAAGAAGATGAGCAGGCCGCGCCGGATCGCCAAGCGCTGGCCGTAAGCCTCGTAGACGCCGTCCTCGATGCGGATCTCGCCGATGACTTCCGGCTCGGCATCCGCGACCTGCCGCAGGCGCAGCCCCCCCGTCAGCCGCCCCCGCACCCCGTATCCGGCCAGGGTAAGGGCCTGGCCCAGATCGACCTCCACGTCAGCGGCCACCCTCCACCCATCGGGCACCTCCGGCTCCGCTTCCACCACCTCACGGCCCACCACCACCACATCCCGCGAGAAGGGCGCCGCCCGCCAAGGGACCTCATGCACGGTCACCGCCCCCGAGGCCACAACCACCTTACCTTCCAACCGAGCCTCGCCCGGCGCCAGCCAAAGGCGCAGGTCGGGGTCGACGCGCGCCTCCAGGAGCGGCGGCTGACTGACCGCCAAATCCCGGCCGGTGACGTCCATGTGCAGCCACCACGCCCCCGAAGGCCAGCCGGCCGCGCCACGGATGACGGCCCGCCCCTCCCCCGAACGGAACGTCCCGGCGATGGCCGCATCATCGCCGTCCACATCCACCCGCAGATCGAGCCCCTCCACCCGTAGCGGCCATTCCGGGGCGCTGAAGCGGCCGCCGGTCAGCCGGATGAAACCGCGAAACTCCGGATCACGCCAAGTCCCACCCACCTCGCCCTGGGCCGACAAGACGCCCGAGACCGGCCCCAGCGCTGGGAAAAAGGTCCGCACGAACCCGAGCCGGACCACCTCCACTTCCACTTGACCGTCCAGTCCGCGCCGCCCCGGCCGAGGATCGGTCCCCACCACCAGCCGGGCGTGGCCCGCGGCCTCCGAGACAAAGTCCAGTTCCACCTCGGCGCGCCCCTCCCGGTACCGCCCCGCCGCAGCCAGGCGCTCGTAGCCCAGATCACGGATTTCGTGCTCCGCCTCGTCTCCCTCCTCGCCGATCACCCACGCCATCCGGCCTTCACCGCCTTCCAACGTCAATTCCGCCGTCAGCCCTTCCGCCCCTCCCCAGCGGACCACGCCCCGGCCACCCAGGCCACCCTCCCAAGTCGCACGCGGGGGCAGCCAAGGCTCCAGCCACTGAAAAAGGAACCCATCCAGATCCACGATAATCGCTCCACGATCGGGGCCGACCCGAACATCTTCCATGCAGATGGACGCGTCCCGGTACGCCCAGCAGTGGGCTGCCAGAGCCAACACCCCGTCGGTCCACGACAGGTGGACCGGCGCCCGGACATCCAGTCGCTGTTCCTGGACCGCCACCGACCCACCGGTGATCAGACCGCGCCAGCGGGTCCACTGGTCGAGCCCCCCGGTGGCGGCAAGCCGCCCCTCCACCACGGGGCCCACCATTTCCCACTCCAAGGCATGAAGGGCCAGCGTGCCCTCACCCCTCAGGCGGACCCGGTCGAAGGCGACCTCGGGGAAATCGACGCCGCGGGCGGTCACCGCCAGCGCGCCGGGGGCGCGACCAGCCTCCGGTAGACGGGCGTCGAAGTGCAGTGACGCCACCCGGCGGCCTTCCCACAACAGACCCGTCCCCCCGCCGGAGGCCACGACACCGGGGTTGGAAGGCGGCCCCTGGATGTGGGCGCGCAACTCCGCCCGGCCGCCCGCCCGCCGGTCCAAGACCGCCAGATCGGCCACCTCCACCGCCACATCGAGATCCCAGACCTCCGCCAGCCGCCCATGGACCCGGGCCACGCCCACCGGCGAGAGCGCCCGCACCCGGTCCAAGACCCAGGCTCCATCCAGGGCGCGCTCCACCCGCCCCCCGGCGGTCACCGGACGGCCACGGTACAGGCCTTGCAACCGCTCGGACTCCACGCCCAGCGCCCAACCGTCGGCGCCGGCGAGCCCCGTGACCGCCACTGCGCCTTCCACCCCGGTGGGAAGCCCCGGCCACTTTGTATCCGGCGCCAGATCCCGGCCCTCCACCCGGGTTTGCCATTGGACGCCGCCGACATCCCACGCCACACGCCCATCCCCCGCCACGCGCCCGCCCAGGACATCCCCCTCCAAGACGTGGAAGACCGCCTCCGCGACGGTGACCCGGCCACTGCCACGCCACCGCCCCCGGGGAATGTGGAGCCCATCCAAATCGCCATCCAGCATGAAATCCGCCCCGGACCGGTCGCCCTCGGCGGTCAACCGCAGCCCGCTTACCGCCACCTGCTCCCTGCTCTCGAGGGGCCACCCGCCTTCGGCCTCCTCCAGGCGCAGGCGAAAGGGGAGTGCCGGGTCCAGGGGCGCCAACTCGGCCTCCACGGCGGCCTTTACCGGGCCGCCCACGCGCCCCTCCAGATGCAGCTCCTCCACTGTCCCCGCGGCCGTGATCCCAAATTGAAACCGGGGGGTAATACCCGGCGCCGTCAGGGTGCCGTGGGCGGTGGCCTCCAACGGATAGGCGCCGGCGGTGCGCACCTGCCCCTGGGCCTCCACCCACCCCTCCGGGTGGTCCAGGTGGAGCCGGTAAACCTCCCAGCGCGAACCATCCACCGACAAAGAGGCCTCCAGCCGGTTCAGATCCCATACGGCATCCCCCCGGGTGATCCGCAGCCCATGGACCGCCACGTCGCCCAGGCGGACCGGCCACGGCGATGCCACTGGCGGCAGATCCCACGGCCCGCGGGCGTCGTCCGGGGACGGCGGCGCCTCCGGGAGGACCACCCGGACCTCCCGCAGCCATAGGGAGTGAAGGCAAATAAGACGGCGCGCCAAGCATCCGGCGTCCCACACCCCCACGGCGGCCTCGATCTCCACCCGCACCGCGTCGTCCCGCCAGCGCAGGTTCCGCACCTCCACCCCGTGGGCCAAGCTGCCGCCCACCACGGTAAGTTCCAGGCGGGGCTCCCGCTCCATCGCCCGCTCCGCCACCCACTCCGCCCCGGCGGGGGTATAGAGCAGCCACAACACCGCCACCAGTGCCGCCGCCACGGACAGGCTGAACAGCGCCGCGACGGCGCCCGCCAGCCGGCTAGGCCATCGCCTCACAGGTCCGACCCCATGGAGAAGTGGATGCGCCACGTGTCGTCCTCCTCGCCTACCGTGAAGGCGAGATCGAGCCGCACCGGCCCGATGGGAGAGAGCCATCGGACGCCGACGCCCCGGCCCACCTTGGCCTCCCCACGGATGTCGTCCAGATCGGCGTAGGCGTTGCCGGCGTCCACGAAGGTGGCCAACCGCCAATTCCGCGCCACCTGGTAACCGTATTCGACACTGGTCACCGCCAGATAGCGCCCGCCGATGCGGATGCCGTCACGCTGGGGCCCCAGGCTCTGGTACTTGTAGCCGCGAACGCTTTGGTCGCCACCGGCATAAAAGCGCATCGACGGCGGTACGCCGTCGAAGTCATTGGTGGCCAGGGCGCCGAGGTCGGCCCGGGCCAGCACGCGGTGGCGCTCGCCGACACTGCGCAGCCAACGGGTCCCGGCCCGCACCCGCCGCACCTCGATATCGGAACCGAGCCACGTATCAGTGGCCTCCACGGCCAACAGTTGGCGGTCACCCCACGTGGGATCGAGGCCACCGCGGCTCCGCACCCGGCTCCAACTGGCGCCGGGGATGAAGAGCACGGTGGTACGCGCGTCCCCGTCATAACTGAACCGGTCCCGTTCCGCCCGCTGAAAGACCGTCTGTCGCCAGCCCCGCGCCAGGAGATGGCGGTGACTGACGGAAGCGGTCATCCGCTCGCTGACGAAATCCTGGATCTCCTCCGTCTGGACGCCCACTTGGTAGTCCAAGGCGGTCCGCAGCGGATCTCGCAGCGGAACCGTGTAGGTGGCGACGATGTTCTGGCGGATTTGCGCGATCTCGCTGTCCACCGCCATAGAGTGCCCCCGCTCGTTGACCCACGGCCGGCGCCAGCCCAGGCGAATCCGGGGACCGACGTCGGTGGTGAAGCCGATGCCGGTGAGGACCTCGTGGCGCGACCGGGGCACCAACTCCACATGGACCGGAATATAGCCGTTGACAGCCGCATTGAGCTGGGGCCGCACGCGCACATCGGCGAAGTAGCCGCTGTCGAGCATGGCGCGGTTCATCTCGGCGACGGTATAGGCCGAGTACGGGTCACCGGGCTCGAAGCGCACCATGCGGCGGAGGAACGACTCCGCCAGGGGGGAGGGAGAGAAGGTCACCTCGCCGAAGCGGTACCGGGGGCCGCTTTCGAAGTGGAGCACGATATGGGCCGTCCCGGTATCCGGGTCCACCTCCGCCCGCCGCACCAAGTAGCGCCCCTCGAAGTAGCCGTAATCGAGCGCGGTATTCTGGATCACCCGCCGCAGGGCTTCGTAGTAGCCGTGCTCGAAGACATCCCCTTCCCGCAACGGCAGGTGTTCCATCAACTCGGTGAAGGCCGGATCGTCCGCCCCATCGCCGGTGACGGCGACATCCACCGAAACCACCCGGACCGGCTCCCCGGGGTCCACGGTCACCACCACCCGCCAGCCCTCCTCGGTACGCTCGCGGACGGCGCGGATTTCCGGCCGGTAGTACCCCACCGCCTCCAACCCGCGCCGCACCCGCTCCGGCGCCCGGCGGCGAAAGGCCGCCACCGCCACATCCTCGGCGGTGGCCGGGGTGCCGAGGTAGGCGCGCACCTGCTCCTCCAGGCGCTCGTCCAGCCCCTCCACCACCACCTCCACCCCTTCTTCCCCGGCCGTCGCCGGCAATGCCACCACCAGCAGCCAAAGGAGCACCCCCGGCAGCACCCACCACACTGCCGTTTTATACTCCCGCATAAACGCCCCACGGAAGAACGGAATGACCGAAGACGAACACGCCACCGACCCCCAGCGCACCGACCCGGAAGAACACCACCTCAAGCTGCGCAACCTGCAGTTGGAGGACTACGACGACATCGCGCGGATCATGGACGCCGTCTATCCGGACATGGGCGGCGCCTGGA
>SKYL01000274.1 GCA_007127935.1 Halorhodospira sp.
AAGGGCTGGCGTACGCGACCTACGACTACCCGGAGATGGTCGAGGATATGGTCGAGCGTGCATGTGTCCTCGTCGAGCGCTTTCTCGACCAGGTGCTGCCGCACTTCGATTTCGATTTCGCAACCGGATGGGAGGACATCTGCTTCAATAGCGGTCCCATCGTCAGTGTCGGCTTCTTCGAGCGCGTGGTGGTGCCGCGCTACAAACGGTTGCGAGCAAAGCTCGAAGCGCACGGGATAACGGTCTGGTACACCGACACCGACGGCGATGTCCGACCGTTGCTGCCCGGGTTTCTCGAGGGAGGCATCAATACGCTCTTCCCGTTCGAGGTACGCTCGTGCACGCACCCCGGCGAGCTGCTCGACCAGTACCGGGGAGAGCTTCGGATCATGGGTGGCGTAGACAAGATGAAGATGATTTCCGGTCGCGAGGCGATCGATGCATACCTCGAGTCGCTCGTTCCGTATGTGAGGCGCGGTGGGTTCATCCCGTTCTGTGACCATCGCTGCCCGCCGGATGTGACCTATGAGAACTACCTCTACTACCTCGATCGCAAAGAGGAGCTGTTCGGTCGCATCGGTGGCGAATGAGCGGGGAAGTAACCAATGCTCGAAACGAATGCCCCAAAACTAACTCACGAGGAGCCAACCTGATGGAGTCAGTTCGCTGTCGAACGCTCGACACAATTCGCCGTCGAGAGACGGGATACGTTCCGTTCGAGTTCGATCTCTGCCCGTCCCTCGAGGAGGAGTTCACTCGTCGAACCGGCCAAACGGACTACCGGGAGTACTTCGGTATGCCGTTTCGGTGGCTCTCCGCCGGTCCCGGCGAGCGGGAAGTCGACTTCGGGCGGTTTTTCGCTGATCCGGGCCGGCTCTCCTATATCGACCCCTGGGGCGTCGGCCATCGCGCCGGCGGCTTTGCCCATTTCGAGCGAATGGTGCCTCCGATGGAGGCGTTCACGACCGTCGAGGAGTTTGCTGATTATCCGTATCCGGACGCGGAAGCCGACTTCGACTGGGCGAGGGCGGCGAAGGAGATCGCCGAGATAAAGGAAGCGGATCTCGTAGCGGTTGCGGCAATGAACATCACCATCTTTGAGATCGCGTGGTATATGCGCGGCATGGAAACGTTCATGATCGATCTCGCTACACGTCCCGATCTTGCCGAGTACCACATGGACCGGATTACAGCGATTCGCCGCGGGTGTGCGAGGCGGTATGCAGTTTCCGGCGCCGATATTCTGCATCTCGGCGACGATGTAGCGACGCAGCGGGGAATGATGATCGCACCGGAGATGTGGCGACGCTATCTCAAGCCGCGTCTCGCCTCGGTGATCGCAGCAGCGCGGCAGGTCTCATCATCCATCATAATAGACTACCATTCCGATGGCGATGTGACCGGGATCGTCGACGATTTGATCGAGATCGGAGTCGATCAGCTCAATCCGGTGCAGCCGGAGTGTATGGACCCGTTCGACATCAAGCGCCGGTACGGCGATCGGCTGTCGCTGCGCGGGGCGGTCGGAACGCAAACGACGATGCCGTTCGGAACGCCGGAGGAAGTAGAGTCGGTCTGCCGGCGCCTCATCGACGAGCTGGGGCGTGGCGGTGGATACGTGCTCGCTCCCACGCATGTGCTCGAGCCGGAGGTGCCGTGGGAGAACATCGAGGCGCTGTGCCGCGCGGTAAGAGACCGGTAGATAGGTACGGTAAGGTAACGATTGAAAAGGCGCGTGGATCGTCGTTCGCCGGCGGTCGCGCGCGGCAAGCTCAACCTCGCCCGCGGTACGGATCGACTCCCTGCTCGGGAATCCAGACATCGGCCGGCGGAGAGCCGCTCTGGTAGAATACATCGATGGGAATACCGCCGCGCGGATACCAGTAGCCTCCGATTCGCAACCAGTGCGGGTCGAGGAGTGATTCGAGGCGTTTGGCGATCGAGACGGTGCACTCCTCGTGAAACGCACCGTGGTTCCGGAACGAGGTCAGGTAGAGCTTCAGTGACTTGCTCTCGACAATGAGCTCTCGCGGTACGTAATCGAGCACGAGGTGTGCGAAATCGGGCTGCCCGGTCACCGGGCAGAGCGAGGTAAACTCCGGGCAGGTGAACCGCACAACGTAGAGCCGGTCGCGGTGGGGATTCACGACGGTCTCCAGCGTCGCTTTCTGCGGTGAGGACGGAATGGGCGTCGTGTCGCCCAGCTGACTCAAAGAGGGTGATGTCCCGGTCGCGCGTTCGTTCACATCATCTTGTTGATTCATTGCTCCTCCCGAGGCGTGTGCCCGCCCAGCCTACCACGACGTACACGATCGGCGTGTCGAGCGCAGCGATCGCGAGTTTCACGATCCACTGCCCGAAGATCAGCGGCGCAATCGGCAGCACGCCGGCGAATGCGACGGTGACGAAGACCGCCGAGTCGAGCAGCTGTGCCACCGCCGTGGAGGCATTGTTCCGCAACCACAGGAAGCGCCCGTCGGTCGCCCGGCGAATGCGCGCGAATAACCAGACATCGATCGACTGACTGAATAGATAGGCGATCACGCTGCCGAGGATGACCCGTTCGCTCTGCAGAAGCACCGACTCGAACGCTTCCTGTTCATCCCATATCGGCGCTGCCGGCCAGACGATGGCGAGGGCGATTAGCGCGGCCACGAATGCGAGCGTGACGAATCCGGCGATCACGATCCGATAGGCGGCGCGTGGCCCGAAGAGCTCGTTCGTAATATCGGTGGCGAGAAAGGTGAGCGAGAAGGCGAGGACTCCCGCGGGGACCGAGAGCCCGCCGACAGAAATGATCTTCGTAGCCAGAACCGCCGAGATAACCAATGCACCGCTGAATACGGCGGTAAGCACAGCGTATACGCCGAGCGGTGTTCGCTGCCCGACTTCAAGAAACGGGTCTGGGTGTTGCTTCGAGTGCCGTGCCATTCCATCTTCCTCATTGCCGGCGAGGTGCCGGGGTGAACGGAGGCACACCGTACCGGGATTAACGGTCTGGTTCAAGCGCGTTCGTCTATCGGGGTACGCGTAATTCGGCACACACGCCGCTATCGCTTTCGATCGATATTCTGCCGCCGAGCTGTTCGGCGAACGATCGAACGAGCTGCAGGCCGAGACCTGTCCGCTCGCCGGAGCTCGCGCGCGGTGGCAGACCGCACCCGTTGTCGGCCACGGTGAGAATGATCTCCTCACCCACGCTTGCGTCCACGGTGATACTCACCGATCCGCCTCGATCTCCGGGAAAGCCGTGCGCCATGCTGTTCGTGACCAGCTCGTTGACTATGAGCGCGATCGGAATGGCGCGATCGATGTCCACGCTTACCGACGCTGCATCGAGATCGATGCTCACACGGTCGTTGAGCTCGGCAAGTGAGGCCGTAAGTCGACCGAGATAGCTGTTCAATTCGGCAGTTGCCACGCGATCCGACCTCACGAGTTGCTCATAGGCGAGTGCAAGGGCATTCACTCGCGCCCGTGCGGTGTCGAGAACCCGCCTGTCTGTGGGGTCGAGCGTCTGCATCTGCAGGCTGAGCATGCTGCTCACCAACTGAAGGTTGTTCTTGACGCGATGATGTATCTCGCGGATCAGCGATTCACGCTCGCCGATCGCCGCCTCCAGTTGCCGTTCGTACTCTTTGCGCTCGGTAATATCGCGGTTGACCGAAAGATGTACGCCGGGTAGGACATTCGCCACCGCGTAGAACTCAACGGTGCGTATCTGACCGTCACTTCGAACGAGGCGAAACTCTCCGGTGCTCCAGCCGCGATCCTTGAACTGTTGCCAGCGGGTATAGACGGTGTCCGGGTCCGCCTCGTGCATGATCTCCGAGATGTCACGCCCGCGTACCTGCTCACTCGAAAGGCCGGTCAGCTCCAGGGCGGCGGAATTCATGTCGATGTAACGGCGGTCGTCGTCGATCAGTGCGATTGCATCGAGCGCCGACTCGAATACGGCGGTGAACTTCCGCGACGAGTCGAGAACCGCTTCGTTGTCAATGCGTTGCTCGATCGCTGCTCCGAGGCGCTCGACAATCAGGTCGAGAAGCGTCTCCTCTTCGCGGAGAAAGGGCGGGGCGGGTTCGTCGAAGAGTTGCGTGTCGG
>SKYL01000122.1 GCA_007127935.1 Halorhodospira sp.
CACGAAGTTGTAGACGGTCGGCCCGCAGTTGTACAGGCGGACCTTGCCCGGCTCGATGGGCTGAAAAGTCTCTTTCTTTCCGCTCAAACTGTTGTGGATCTTCAGCATGCGCTTTCCCCGGCGTCTTCCTCGGCGACCCGCCGCGCGCGCCGCAAGCGCCGCGCGACCCCCTCCGGCCCCATTAGCGGGGCCAGCGGCTGGAGTTCAGGGCCGCTACATCGCCCGGTCAGGGCGGCGCGCAACGGCAGAAAAAGGCGGCGCCCCTTGGTGCCGGTCTGCTCCTTGACCCGGGCGGTGATGGCGTCCATCCGCGCCCCCGAGGCCTCCACCGCCGCCAAGGCCGCGGCGAACATCTCCGGACCGGCCTCGCGCACCGCCTTCAGCGCCTCCTCCTCCCACGGCGGATCTTCACCAAAGAGGATCTCGGCCCACTCCCGCGCCTCGGCCGGAAAGAGTACGTTGGGGCGGATCGCCTCCACGAAGGCCGCGATGCGATCCGCGGGGACCCCGTCGTCGACGCCCATCCACGCTTGCAGGCGATCCCCGGCGGCGGCCTGTACCGCCTCCCCCTGCCAGCGGCGCAACTGAACGGCGTCAAAGCGGGACGGACCGGCGCCCAGGCGGCCGGCGTCGAAGCCGGCGGCCAGACGGTCCAGATCGAGCAACCGATCCTCCTCGTAGGCGTGCCCCACCCGCGCCAGGTAGTTCAGCACCGCCTCGGGCAGGAAGCCCTCGCCACGGAGATCGGCCACCGACCGGCTGCCGTTGCGCTTGGAGAGCGGCGCCCCGTCGTGGCCCAGCATCAGCCCCATGTGACCGTACCGGGGGGGCGTCAAGCCGAGAGCCTCCAGCACCAACGCCTGGCGCGGGGTGTTGGTCAGGTGGTCGTCACCACGCAAGACGTGCGTGATGCCCATCAGCGCATCGTCCACCGCGTTGGCGAAGAGGTACGAAGCCGTCCCATCCCCGCGCCGGATGACGAAATCACCCAGGTCATCGGTGGCGAAGCGCTGGGGGCCGTGGACCAAGTCCTCGAAGACCACTTCGCGCCCGGGCGGCACCCGGAAGCGCAGCGTCGGCCGCTCCCCCGCTTCCAGCCGGGCGGCCACCTGGTCGGCCGAGAGCCGCGCGCAGGTACCGGGGTAGCGGGGCGGCCGCCCGGCGGCGCGCTGGGCACGCCGCGCCAACTCCAACTCCCGCGGGGTGCAGAAGCAGGAATAGGCGGCGCCGCTCTCCTCCAGCCGCCGGTAGTACTCGGCGTAGATTCCGCCCCGGTCGTGCTGGCAGTACGGCCCGAGTCCACCGTCACAGCCCGGGCCCTCGTCCCACTCCAGCCCCAGCCAACGCAGATCGGCCATCAGCGCCTCCGCCGCCTCCGGGCGGTAGCGCTCGCGGTCGGTGTCCTCGATGCGCAGCAGGAAGGTACCGCCGTGGCGGCGGGCCAGGAGCACATTAAATAGCGCCGTGCGTAGATTCCCCAAATGGAGCGCCCCGGTGGGACTCGGTGCAAAACGCGTTTTGACGGCTTTCTCATTCATAAGCGGCGCATTCTACATCACGGCTTGCGCGGTCGGGGACAGTGGCCTAGGGTGTTCCGCCATGTCCGATCCCATCCTCTTCATCGCCGACCTCCACCTCGACCCTTCCCGCCCGGCGGTCACCGAGACCTTCCTGCGCTTTCTCGAAGAAGAGGCCACCGACGCCGGGGCGCTCTACATCCTGGGCGATCTCTTCGAGGCGTGGGTGGGCGACGACGCGGTCAGCGGCGATGAGCCCGAGATCGAGGCCATGGCGGAATTGTCGCAGGCGGGCACGCCACTCTTTATCATGCACGGCAACCGCGATTTTCTCCTCGGCGAGGCCTTTGCGGAGATGACCGGCGCCACGCTGCTGCCCGACCCCAGTGTCACGCGGGTCCACGGCGAGCGGGTGTTGATCACCCACGGCGACAGTCTCTGCCTCGGCGACCCGGAGTACGTGGCCTTCCGCGCCATGGTGCGGGACCCGGAGTGGCAGCGCCGGTTCCTCTCGTTACCGCTGGACGAACGCATCCGGCAGGCGCGGCACGCCCGCGCCCAGAGCATGGCCCGCACCGGGACCCTCGACCCGGAGATCATGGACGTGGCCCCCGCCGCGGTCCACCAGGCCATGCGGGATCACGGCGTGCAGTGGCTGATCCACGGGCACACCCACCGCCCCGCCGTCCATCGGCTGCAACTGGGAGAAAAGGAAGGCGCCCGCTTCGTGCTGGGGGACTGGTTCGAGCAAGGCAGTGTCCTGCGGTGCCTCCCCGATACGTGGACCCTAGAGCGGTGGGACCACCCGGTTACGCTCGCTCGCTCTCCGCAATCCGGCTCCGTGGAACCCGGGCCAACGCAGCCTCGATGACCTCGACCCCGGCGGCGGGCCGGGGGGCATGCTCACTGAGGTAACGCCGCCACGCCTTGGCGCCGCGGCAGCCGTTGAACAGGCCCAACAGGATCTTGGTCATCGCCGGCAACCGCACCCCGGCGGCCCTCTGGCGCTCTACGTAGGGGAGATAGGCGGCCACCGCCTCGTGACGGGTCGGCGGCGTCCCGCCAAAGAGGGCGTGATCCCATTCGGCCAACAGGTACGGACTGTGGACCACCGCCCGCCCCACCATCACCCCATCCACACGGCGCAACTGGGCACGGACTCCCTCCCAGTCGGTGATCCCACCGTTGATCACCACCTCCAGGTCGGGACGGCGCTGCTTCAACCACCACACCCGCTGGCAGTTCAAGGGCGGCACTTCACGGTTCTGCCTGGGGCTGAGCCCGCTCAACCACGCCTTACGCGCGTGGACGATGAACGTCCGGCACCCGGCCTCCGCCACCGTATCGATGAAGGCGTCGAGGAAGGCGTCGTCATCCCTGTGGTCGATGCCGATCCGGGTCTTCACCGTCACCGGGATACCGTGGCCCGCCAGGGCGCGCACGCATCGGGCCACCAACTCCGGCTCCGCCATCAGGCACGCCCCGAACTGCCCCGCCTGCACCCGGTCACTGGGGCACCCGACGTTCAGGTTCACCTCGTCGTACCCCCACGCCGCGGCCTGGGCGGCCCCGAAGGACAACCTCTCCGGATCGCTGCCGCCCAATTGGAGCGCCACCGGGTGTTCCGATGGATCGAAGGGAAGAAAGCGCTCGCCCCCCGCGTGCCACAAGCCGGCCGCCGGCACCATCTCCGTATAGAGAAAGGCGCGGGGCGCCAGCAGCCGCAGAAAGTACCGGGCGTGGCGGTCGGTCCAGTCCATCATGGGAGCGACGCAGAGCCGCCGGTGGCCGGCGTGCGACGCTCTGTCGTATTCACCCATAGTAAGGACCGTTGCCACGAAGACGGGGATCATTATTATAGCGGCAAGAGCACCGGCCTCGAGGAGCCGACCCCCTATGACGCCTACGCTGGTTCTTTATACCACGCCCGGGTGCCACCTCTGCCGGCACGCGAAGGATCTGGTGGACGCATACGCCGCCTACGACGGATCGCTACGGGTCAAAGAGCAGGACGTCCTGGAGACCGTCCCCCCGGAAGACGAATCGGCCCAGCGGATCCCGCTGCTGGAGGCCCCAGGCGGCGCCCGGCTCTACTGGCCGTTCGACGGCGCCGATCTCCATCGCTGGCTCCACGGAATGTAAGGCGGCCACCATGCGAACCCTTGCCGCCCTCACCGTCTGGCTCGTCACCGCGCTCCCCGCGTTCGCCTGGGCGGTGGAGTGGCCGGCGGACATCGAGGAGAACGAGCGCTGGGTCTTGGTAGACACCACCGACTACAAACTGGTCGTGTACGACGGAACCTTGCCCCTGGTCACGTTCAACAATATTGCCATCGGCCGCGCCGGAACGACCACCACACCCCAACGGGGTGACCTTGCGACGCCCCTGGGGGAGTTCCGCATCGACCGGATCAACGGGCAAAGCCGATTTCACCTCTTTTTTGGATTGGATTATCCAACCCTACGCCACGCCGATGCCTCATTCACCGCCGGGGTAATCAGCCGTGAGGATTACCGCAAGTTCCTCGACGGTTTGGTACGATACGGACGCCCACCCCAGAATACGGCTC
>SKYL01000220.1 GCA_007127935.1 Halorhodospira sp.
AGGCACAGCGCCATGCTGGTGTCGTCCGTCCACTGCCCCGGCTCGAGACGGAACGGACCGCCGCCGACGATGTCGCTGATGGGCTCGAAGCTTCCGGGCGATCGGAACTCCAGCGCCGTGCCCAGCGCGTCGCCGACGGCGAGACCGAGCAAGGCTCCGCGAGCGCGATCGATCTCGATGACGCCGCCCTCGAGCGTCACGCCCCCGCGCTCCAGGCTGCGAGCGCCTCCGCGACGTACCGCTCCTGCGCGTGCGTCTCGACGGCACTGGGCTGCGCCGTCCGGACGATCGCGATCGCGCGGGCTGCGGAGTGGCCGTAGCTCCCGACCACGATCGACGCGATGAGGCCCGAACGCCCGATGCCGCCGCGGCAGTGCACGACCACCCGGTGTCCCGCCGCCAACCGGCCGCGAACCCGAACGACCAACGCCGTCACCGCATCGCTCTGGTCGGCGCGCGGCACCCGCACGTCCTCGATCGGCAGGTGGTCGACGTCGATGCCGCGAGCGGTCGCCTCGGCGAAGAGCGTCGGAATCTGCAGGAGGTCGTACTCGTGCTGCTCCATCAACGAGACGAGGACGTCGGCCCCATGATGGTCACGCAGTCTGTCGAGGTCGACGTGAAGGTCGCGCTCCCAATCAGCGGCCGTGACGAGGCCGCGGCCACACTTGCCCGGCGCGAAGGTCAGACCGAGTCTGCCGGCCTGAGCGTGCGCCTCGTCGGGCACCCAGTACACGTCGATCGGGTGCGTCTCCGAGGTACGAACCAGCGTCGGAAGGCTCACTTCGGCACCATCTCCCATCGACCGGTCACCGGGTTGTACACGGGCTCCCACCCGTCCGGCGCCAGATCCCACCTGTCTTCAGGCAGGTTGTACTGCGGTGTGGCGTTCTTCGGCGCCACCGAGAAGCCGCCCGTCACCACGTTGTATCCAGGACGCGACCCCGGTGGCGCGAAGCGGAACCTGTCGTTCACGACGTCGTACGTCAGCACCCAACTCGGCTCTGCCATCTCCCATTGGCCACTGTGCATGTTGTAGCGGGGCTCAGCCATCGCCTCTCCTTCGCCGTCTCGGACGGATCTCGCGTGCGTCCATCTTGATGGGGCGGCACTATCGGCATCCACACAACGCCCGCAGCCGATGACGACGATCGGAGTGCGATCCCGCCGCAGCGTCACTACCTGTCGCACCCGGGGCCTACCCTGGGTGCGAGGAGGACACCACGATGACGACCGCGCCGCTCCAGATGACGCACCACGCCCACCACCGCAGCACCCAGCGCACCCCACCCGACTGCGTCCTCGAGCTCCTCCGGACCGGCGGCGGCGCCGACTTCCTCGGCCGCCACCCCAACCACCCCCGTGTCCAGTTGCGCATCGTCCGGACCGCCGACAGCTACTGGGTCGCGCCCCACGCCAACGGCACCATGCTGACGGTGTACGAGAAGGACGCACGCGACATCGACGCCTGGGCCTGGAAGCACCTCCACCACCCGGAACAGACCCGCCATCGGCTCCGACGGCTCCCCGTGCACCACACCCCCGACCAGGCCATCACGGCCGACCTGTTCGCGCTCTGGGTCGTGGAGGCGTGACGTTCGACCACATCGTCGACACGGAGGTCCAGTCGATCCTCCAGAGCTTCGGGCCCCGCGGCCTCTCCCTCGTGAGCACGGATCGGCAGGACGACGACCTCTTCCGAGTCCACTTCACCTGGAACGGGCTCGACTTCCACCACGTGGTGGACGAGCAGGCGATGAACGTCTTCGTCCTGGAGCTGAGCGAGCTCGCCGTTCTCGATGAGGCCACGCACCCGGGCGTGATCCGAGGGGCGCTGGCCGCGATGAACCGCCTGCACGGCCGGCTCCACTACGTGCGTTGCCTGCTCGTCCCGATCGACGCGGATCCGTCCACACTCATCACGCTCGACGGCGACCCGTAGGCCGCCCGAACGACGATGGGATGGCTCCTCGAGCCCCTCCCCGACCAGCGGGCGTACCTCACGCTGAACTTCGAGATGCCCCTGCTCGGGCCACCGGCGGAGCAGCGTCTCGAAGCCTTCGACGTGGCGATGACCTTCCTCGTCGAGGGTGCACAGATGGTGCTAGCGGATCTGCACGGTGCAGGATTCCCCGCCGCACCCGCGGTGCAGGGCAGTTGATCGTACCGGCGATCGGGGGCTCGGCAAGCATGACGACCCTTGCGTTCAGACTTCCGTCAGATGGGCCGTGGAACCATGCCGGCCACACCTGAAACGCCTGCCCGAAACGAGGATCGAACATGACGAAGGATGACGCCGATGGACCGAGAGCCGACGCCGGGGCGCTAGACGCCGACACGGATAGTGACACCACGACCGCACTCTTCGACGCGATCTCCCGCGGTGACGTCCCAGCTGCCATGGCAGCCTTGGCGCGCGGCGCAGACATCGACGCGCGAGATCAGAAGGCGTCGACGCCGCTCATGCGGGCGTCGGAGGGATCGGAGTCCCTCGCGATTGTGGAGGCCCTCCTCGACGCGGGAGCCGATCCGCACGCGCAGACGCCGCACGGATCGACGGCGCTGACGGCCGCAGCTCGCTCGAACGTCGATCCGCGGGTGGTGGCGGTCCTGCTCCGCGCTGGCTGCGAGGTCGACACTCGCGACTTCCAGGGCCATACGCCACTCTGGGAAGCGGCCTCGAACAACCCGAACCCTGCGGTGCTGGAGGTCTTGATCGAGGCCGGAGCAGACATCGAAGCGCGTGGCGTGGCCGGCACGCCCCTCCGCGGTGCGGCGGGGTTCAACCACTTTCCAGCGCCGGTGCGCACGTTGCTGGCCGCCGGCGCAGACTTCGAGGCCAGGGACTCGATGGGCGTGACGCCCCTGATGCACGCCGCGCACGAGATCAGTTCCGTGGCAGCCTGGCGCGAAGCACACGGGGGGATGGATCGCCTCGACGCTCTCCTCGACGCTGGCGCCGACGTCGAGGCGCGAGATGCGAAGGGACGCACGGCCATCTTCCACGCGAGCGCACCGGAGACGATCCATGTCTTGGTCGCGGCCGGCGCAGACGTCAACGTACGCGACTCCGCCGGTCGAACGGCTCTCGCGGCCGCCGATGCGCGTGTCATCCCCGCCCTCGTCGCGGCCGGCGCAGAGGTCGATGCGCGCTATCGCCTCGGCACCACCGCCCTCATGATGCGTGCGGCCGAAGCGTATGACACCGACGGCATCAGAGCGCTCGTCGCCTGCGGCGCAACGGTCGATGCGCGCAACGACGAAGGCGCCACTGCCCTCATGTACGCCGCCGCCATGAATCCGAGGGCGGAGATCGTGCGCGCGTTGGTCGATCTCGGGGCCGATCCGAGCCTTCGGGACGACGACGGCCTCAGGGCGATGAGCCACGCGGTTCTCAAGATGCGGTCCCTCGAGTACATGGAGCCGTTGCGGTGATGCCGGCACGTGCCGGCGTGGCCCGTCGAGGTGAGCCGCTTCAGTCTGGGAGCCGTCTACCGGAATAGTCTTTCCAGTACGAGAGGTAGGAGCGAGCACTCCAACCGGCCCGGTCGGCAACGTGGGCGTCGGCTCCGTATGCGTGGAGCACTTCGATGGCCTGCTCGTTGTTCTCCCTGGCAGCGAGTGTGTAGGCCGTCCGCCCCCTTCTGTTCCGCGCCTCGAGATCGGCGCCGGCGAAGGCGAGTTCTCGAAGGGCGTCTGCGGCGTTGCTGGCCACGGCGTGCATGAGCGCCGTCCAGTGCCGACGATCGCGTGAGTCGATCGGGGCTCCCGCGGCGAGCAGGAGCTCGATGGACCGGCTCGCATTCATCGCGGCGGCATGCATGAGCGGTGTCCTGCCCCTGAAGTCGTGGGCGCGTGGATCGGCGCCGGCAGCCAGGAGGAACGAAACGACGGAGCGCGCGTGAGCGCCGAACATGAGCGGCGTCATGCCGTTGATCGCACGCGCGCCGATCCTGGCGCCGCCGGTCACGAGTGCACGGACGGCGTCCACCTTCGCCTTCCGCCCGCCGGCATGCATCAGGGGCGTCAGTCCTTCCGCGTCGCGCGCGTGCACGTCGGCGCCGGCCGCGAGCAAGTCGCGGACGAA
>SKYL01000097.1 GCA_007127935.1 Halorhodospira sp.
ACGGGTTTCTGCCGTTCAAGGAGATTTCTCCCGCCTATTGCACCGGTCCCGATGGGGAGCGTCTGTCGCCTCGGCAGGCGTTGCGCGAGAAGGCCGAAGTGGTGGTTCAGGTCGACAAGGAGGAGCGCGGCAACAAGGGCGCCGCGCTGACCACCTATATCAGTCTGGCCGGCCGTTACCTGGTGCTCATGCCCAACAATCCCCGTGCCGGCGGCGTCTCCCGCCGGATCGAGGGGCCGGATCGCGCCGAGATCCGGGAGATCCTCCGCAACCTGGAGGTGCCCGACGGTATGGGCCTGATCGTGCGCACCGCGGGCGTCGGCCGTAACCAGGAAGAGTTGCAGTGGGATCTGGACTATCTTCTCAAGCTCAATGACGCCATCCAGAAGTCGTCGGCGGAGCGTTCCGGCCCCTTCCTGATCTACCAGGAGAGCGACGTCATTATTCGTGCGCTGCGGGACTATCTGCGCGCCGATATCAGTGAAGTCCTGGTGGACGACGAGGAGGTCTTCCTCAAGGGGCGGGACTTCATCGACCAAGTCATGCCGTACAACCGGCAGAAACTGAAGCTCTACGAAGACCCGGTTCCCCTCTTCTCCCGATACCAGATCGAGAGCCAGATCGAGTCCGCTTTCCAGCGTGAGGTCCGCCTTCCCTCGGGAGGCGCGATCGCCATCGACCATACCGAGGCACTGATCTCCATCGACATCAATTCGTCCCGGGCCACCAAGGGGGCGGATATCGAGGAGACAGCCCTGAATACCAACCTGGAAGCGGCCGATGAGATCGCCCGGCAACTCCGTCTGCGGGATTTGGGCGGCTTGATCGTCGTCGACTTCATCGACATGGGGCCGCCGAAGAACCAGCGGCTGGTGGAAAACCAGTTGCGAGAGGCGGTTAAGAACGATCGCGCCCGCGTCCAGATCGGCCGCATCTCCCGCTTCGGCCTGCTGGAGATGTCGCGCCAGAGGCTGCGTTCCTCGCTGGGTGAGGCCCACCAGGAGATCTGCAGCCGTTGCGGCGGTCAGGGCACGGTGCGTAGCGTGGAATCCCTGGCCCTGTCGGTCTTGCGTATCATCGAAGAGGAGGCGATGAAGGAGAAGACCGGCAAGGTGCTGGCCCAGCTACCTGTCGATGTCGCGACCTTCCTCCTAAATGAGAAACGAGGTGCCATCGCCGATCTGGAAGAGCGCCACAATGTCCACATCCTGTTGATTCCGAACCGGGGGTTGGAGACACCTCACTACGAGATCCGCAGGGTCCGTTCCGACGACACTTCGTTGGAGGCCACCAGCTACGAGTTGGCGACCCCCACCGAGGAGCAAGTCCGTATCTTGGAGAAGACGGCCACGGTCACCCCCGCCCAGAGGCCGGCGGTGGCCCGGATCGCTCCCAGTGAACCGGCGCCCACCCCGACCGCCGCCGTGCCGAGCACACCTAGCAAGAAGGGGGAGAGCGGCGTGGAAAGCGGAGCGGCGGAAGATGCCGAAGCCGGTGGGGTTCTTGGCTGGCTCCGGGGTTTCTTCGCCGGTGGAGGCGCCCAAAAGGAAGGCACCGGTGACCGCCGGGGGGCGGAGGCAGCGGGTGACGGCGAGGATCAGGCCAAGCAACGGCGTCCCCGCCGTGGCACTACCGGTACGGCGGCCAAAGGAGCGAGTGGGACCACCTCGTCCGGGGCGCGCCGGACATCCCGCGGGGGGCGCGGCGGCGGACGAACCCGGCGTGGAGGCAAACCCCGCGAGGAAGGCGCCACCGACGCCGACCGGAACGATCAGACCGTAGCGGCTCCAAACCGGCGCGACAGTGAAGACACCGCATCCACCGTGAAGGCCTCTACGGAAGAGTCTCGGCAAGCCGGCACCCAATCCACCGGTCCCGCTGAAGGCGAAGAGACAACCGAGAGCACCGGTGGCCGCAGTGGCCGTAGCCGCCGGGGCCGTCGGGGAGGACGGCGCCGGCGGCGTAGCGGGACTGGCGAGGGGGATGCCGCTGCTGCCGGCACGCCGGAGACCGCCACTCCCGAGCAGCCGACCTCTACGGAGAAGGAGCCGCGGCCGGCTGTTTTGGCCACGGACGCGGCGTCCACGCCGCCTCCGAAACCGCAGGAGAAGCAAAAGGCGCTCTCCGCTCCGCGCACCCGGGAAGAGACCGCAGAAGCACCCTTGGCGGTCGTCCCGCCGGAGTCCTCTGAGCAACGCCCGGAACCGCCCGCCAAGGTTGCCGTGGAATCGGCACCGGAGGCCCCGGCGGAGGTGAAGGAAGCGGCGTCCAAGCCGCCGGTCCGTGCCGGCCGGCCGCGCAAACCGGCCGCCCCCTCCTCCGCCGATCCCGAATCGGGTGATCCGGGATCGGCGGACGAGTCGAACTGATCACACGGTGGATGGACCTGAATGAGCGCGGGGTGGACGACACCCCGCGCTCATCCTTTTTCTAAGCGTCTGAGCGGATCCGGCGGCGAACATCCTCCAGCAGACCTCGCGATGCCGCCTCGATGAGATCGAGGACGTATTCAAAGCCGTCGTCGCCGCCAAAATAGGGGTCGGGCACCTCTTTCTCACTCAGCCTCGGTGCGCAGCGGAGGAAGAGATCGATCTTCTCTCGGTGCACGGAGGGGCAGTCCCCCATCAGGAGAGCAAGATTGCTCTCGTCCATGGCCAGGATCCGATCAAAGTAGTCAAAGTCGTGGCTCGTCACTTGCCGGGCGCGCAGATCGCTGATATCGATTCCCCGCCGCAGTGCGGCCGCACGGGCGCGCGAGTCGGGCTTCTTACCGATATGAAAGCTGTGCGTGCCGGCGGAGTCGGTCTCGATCACTCCATCCAGACCCTCGGTACGCACCAAGTTCCGGAAGACGCCCTCCGCCGTGGGTGAACGGCAGATATTGCCCATGCAGACAAAGAGTACCTTGATTTTACCTTCTTGATTCAACGCCATTTCCATCATGCCATCCGCTATGTATTGAACGCCCCTTCTGGGTATGGTGCGTGCTGAGCCTCACGATCCAGCGGCTTACAGTGCCACCCCTCCAAGACTATATTAGAAGCACTTTATCTAGTAGCCGGTCAATGCGTTTCTCGGTCTCTGTGTCGGGCAACAGAGCAACCGGAACCCACCATCCCCGGCGGGCTGCGCGGAGGTGCCGGCATTTCACTGCATCTTTGGCAGTCATTAGAAGCGGCAACCGGTCGGGAAAGTCTAGTTCATCCTCACGAAACGAGTGGTGATCTGGGAAGGGGTGTTCCTGTATCCGGTAACCAGATTGGCGCAAACTCTCGAAGAACCGGCCCGGGTTACCGATACCGGCCACTTCATGCACCTCTTTCCCCGGCATTTCGATCCCTTCCTCCAATAATGGAACCGGCTGTCCGAGTGCCAAGTCAAACGCAAAAGGTGTCTCGGGAATTGCCCCCCCATTGGCTACAACCAAGTCCACCTCCGACAATCTGGTGGGCGGTTCCCGAAGCGGCCCGGCGGGAAGCAACCGACCGTTCCCCAAGCGGCGGGCGGCATCGATTACAACGATCTCTGCATCTCGGGCCAAACGGTAGTGCTGGAGTCCATCATCACCCACCACAACGTCACATCCCACCTCAACAGCGGCCTGCGCGGCAGCGACACGATCCGCTCCCACAAAGACCGGAACCCCGGTGGAACAAAAAAGCATCAACGGCTCATCCCCGCACAAGACCGGGTCCATTCCGGAAGTGACGCGCAGGGGACCTTTTCCTGCTTGACCACCAAATCCTCGAGAGACAATCCCAGGCCGCCTGCCCCGCTGAACCAGGCGGCGGACGATGTACTCCACCAATGGACTCTTTCCGGTTCCGCCGACGAAGATATTGCCGACAATCAGCACCGGTACTGATACGCGGTGCGCCGTCAGCCATCCAGAACGGTACGCGCGGCGACGCACCCGCACGATGCCGCCATAGAGCCAGGAGATGGGCGACAAAGATGTGCTCAGTGCGCCCTGATGAAGCCAAAATTCCGGGAACCTAGCCATCCATATCCGTCGATGCGACGGCTCCATCCTCGAACTGGGTCTGATAGAGGGCGGCATACCGGCCTTTCGCCGCTAACAACTC
>SKYL01000028.1 GCA_007127935.1 Halorhodospira sp.
AACGCACTATAAGTTGACGGCTCCGGGACTTGCTCAATGTCCTACTACAGGAGAATTCCACTTACCTCACAGGGCATACTGGCTTGACGGTAAATTATACCACAAGGGTCAAGTGATCATAGAGAAAGAAGTATTAGCATAATATTAAAAAACCACCGCGTTTTGAAATCCATTTGGCATGCCCGAATGGATTTTTTTTATTGTAGCCATTGAAAAAATTTAAGATGACCGGTAAAGGGGCTAGCAAAACCTGACCGGGCAGACCCATTATATGGGTCAAATGATATTATTATTCAGCTTTAGGGATTCTAGTTAGCAAAATCTTTGGTGGAGTAGGACATTTTAAATAATTTTGAAGGCGAATAATTTTCGTATCTTTATTTCAAATCCAAAAATATTGATGCGAAAGAAAATTTCAAGGATAAAGATAAGCTATGCCAACACTGCACATCTATAGCAAACAGCAAAGCTGACTTTAGCCCAAATAAAATATTAATGGAAAAAACGAGAGCTGTAATTACAGGAGTTCATGGCTGGGTACCTGACTATGTACTGACGAATAAGGAACTGGAAACCATGGTGGACACTAATGATGAGTGGATTACCAGCAGGACAGGTATAAAAGAAAGAAGAATTTTAAAGGGGGAAAATCAGGGCACCTCAGTGATTGGTGCCGGGGCGGTCAAAGGTCTTTTGGAAAACACCGGAACTGATGCCCGCGACATAGACCTAATCATCTGTGCTACCGTCACTCCGGATATGGTTTTTCCTGCCACAGCCAATCTTATCGCAGATAAAGTGGGGGCTATCAACAGCTTCAGCTTTGATATATCTGACGCCTGTTCAGGATTTTTATATGCTTTGAGCATCGGAAGCCAGTTTATCGAAACCGGAAAATATAAAAAAATCATCATAGTAGGTGCAGATAAGATGTCCGCTATCGTAGATTATACGGACAGATCTACCTGTATAATTTTTGGAGACGGAGGCGGCGCCGTTTTATTGGAACCGACCACCGAAGAGCTAGGCATCATGGATTCCATCCTGCATGCTGATGGATCCGGCGCACCCTATCTGCACATGAAGGCAGGGGGAAGTGCCCGTCCCGCCACCATCGAAACGCTTACCGCCAGGGAGCACTATGCCTTTCAGGAAGGCTCTACGGTCTTTAAATTTGCCGTTACCAATATGGCAGAAGTAAGTGCACGCATCATGGCCAAAAACAACCTAACCGCTGCAGATGTGGATTGGCTAGTGCCCCATCAGGCAAACAAAAGGATCATAGACGCCACGGCCAACAGAATGGGCGTGGGACCTGAAAAGGTGATGCTCAATATCGAAAAATACGGCAACACCACCGCCGGCACACTTCCGCTATGTCTATGGGATTACGAATCCCAATTGAAAAAAGGAGATAACATCATACTCGCGGCATTTGGCGGAGGATTTACATGGGGGTCTGTATACCTCAAGTGGGGCTATGACCCCAAATAACTGAAAAACAAACAAATCATAAAAATGGCAAGTACTGCAGATTTTAAAAATGGCCTATGTCTGGAATTCAACCATGATATCTTTACGATAACAGAATTCCAACATGTCAAACCCGGCAAGGGAGCTGCGTTTGTAAGAACCAAATTAAAGAGCCTGACCAGCGGTAAAGTGCTGGACAAAACGTTCAATGCCGGAGAAAAGGTGACCACCGCAAGGGTAGAGAAAAGACAGCATCAGTTTCTGTATGCCGATGATATGGGACACCATTTTATGGATACGGAAACATTTGAACAAATTCCCATAGAAACTAAACTGATCAACAGGGCTGACCTGATGAAAGAAGGCCAATTGGTGGATGTGCTCGTCCATGCGGAAAACGAAACGGTACTCGGAGTGGAACTGCCTCCTTTTGTAGAGCTGATGATCACCTATACCGAACCGGGCATCAAAGGTGATACGGCTACCAATGCCCTTAAACCCGCCACTGTGGAAACCGGAGCTACCATAATGGTGCCTTTGTTTGTAGAGCAGGATATTATGATCAAGGTAGACACCAGAGACGGATCCTACTCTGAAAGAGTAAAATAAATCACAGCCATGTAGATCGATACATGGCTTTAATGTTTTTAAACCAACCGAAACCCAAAAGTACAAGCAAGGTTTCCTAAAACAATTATATATGAAAGCACAAGAAATTCAAGACCTAATTGATTTCATTGCAAAATCAGGATTAGCTGAAGTTAAAATTGAAACTGACGAATTTAAACTTTCTATTAAAAAGGATGCTGATGCGGCCAAAATTAGAGTGGTGGAAGCAGCTCCTGCTGTAGCTCCTTCAAACCCTGCCCCTTCTGTAGCGGCTTCAGATTCATCCCAACAACCTGCAGCCCCGGCCCAACCTGCCAAAGAAGATACATCCAAACTGATCGAGGTGAAATCACCGATGATCGGTACATTTTACAGAACGGCCAATCCAGATGCAGATCCGTTTGTAAATGTAGGTGACACCATCACTGCGGGCCAGACTGTCTGTATAATAGAAGCGATGAAGCTATTCAATGAAATAGAATCCGAAGTATCGGGTAAGATCGTGAAAGTGCTTGTAGAGAACGCTACTCCTGTGGAGTATGACCAACCTTTATTCCTGGTAGATCCAGCTGGATAAACTTAATTTTTGTTTAAACTAAATCATATACTGTGTTTAAAAAAATATTAATAGCCAATAGAGGGGAAATCGCTTTGCGTGTCATACGTACCTGTAAGGAAATGGGTATAAAGACTGTAGCCGTTTATTCCACTGCGGACAAGGACAGTCTTCATGTTCGGTTTGCGGACGAAGCGGTATGTATAGGAGCAGCTCCTTCCCGTGACTCTTATCTCAATATACCCAGAATCATCGCTGCAGCGGAAATCACCAATGCGGATGCCATTCACCCAGGCTATGGATTTCTTTCAGAAAATGCTGAGTTTTCTAAGATCTGTGAAGAATACAATATAAAATTTATAGGTGCCAGTCCTGAAATGATCAACAAAATGGGAGATAAGGCCACTGCCAAAGCTACTATGGAAGAAGCAGGCGTGCCTACCGTACCCGGATCTAAAGGATTACTTCAGTCACTCGAAGATGGCAAAAAAATAGCAGGCGAAATGGGCTATCCCGTCATAGTCAAAGCCACTGCCGGTGGCGGAGGCAAAGGGATGCGGATCATCAAATCAGAAGCTGAATTTAAAAAAGGCTGGGACGATGCCCGACAGGAGTCTGCTGCCGCTTTTGGAAACGACGCCCTATACCTTGAAAAATACATAGAAGAACCACGTCATATCGAAATCCAGATCATCGGAGACAGCGATGGCAAAGCCTGTCACCTTTCGGAAAGAGATTGCTCTATCCAGAGAAGACATCAAAAGCTTGTAGAAGAGACTCCTTCCCCTTTCATCACGGATGAACTACGTGAGGCGATGGGCATAGCAGCGATCAAAGGTGCAGAGGCTATCGGTTACGAAGGTGCCGGTACGATAGAGTTCTTGGTAGATAAGCACAGAAACTTTTACTTTATGGAGATGAACACCCGTATACAGGTGGAGCATCCCATTACAGAAGAGGTGACTGACTTTGACCTGATCAAAGAACAGATCAAAGTGGCTGCAGGGGAAAAAATCAGCGGTAAAAACTATTTTCCAAAGCTATTTGCTATGGAATGTAGAATCAATGCCGAAGATCCATCTAATAACTTCCGACCAAGTCCGGGTAAGATTGTAAATCTTCACCTACCGGGCGGTAAAGGCGTGCGTATAGACAGTCATGTATATGCAGGATATGTCATTCCTCCAAACTACGACTCTATGATCGCTAAGCTGATCATCAGCGGCCAGTCCAGAGAAGAAGTGATCGTTAGGATGAAGCGTGCATTGGAAGAATTTGTGATAGATAGTATAAAGACTACTATCCCTTTTCACCTCGCCTTATTGGAAGACGAACAGTTTAAAGCGGGTAATTTCACTACCAAGTTTCTAGAGGATTTTGATTTTTCCAAAATCAAAAAATAACCAAAAAAGCCGGTCTTATCGACCGGCTTTTTTTGTATG
>SKYL01000167.1 GCA_007127935.1 Halorhodospira sp.
CCGCCTTGCGCATGGCGGAGGCCATCAGCACCGGATCGCGGGCGGCGGCGATGGCGGTGTTCATCAAGACGGCGTCGCACCCCAGCTCCATCGCCACGGCGGCGTCGGAGGCGGTGCCGACGCCGGCGTCCACCAGCACCGGGACCGAGGCGTTGCGAACGATCTCGACGATGTTGTACGGGTTCTGGATGCCGAGGCCGGAGCCGATGGGCGCCGCCAGCGGCATCACCGCCACGCACCCGATCTCTTCCAGGCGGCGGGCGGTAATCGGGTCGTCGCTGGTGTACGCCATCACCTCGAAGCCCTCGTCCACCAGGATCTTCGCCGCTTCGAGCGTGGCCGGTACGTCGGGGTAGAGGGTGCGCTGGTCCCCCAGCACCTCGAGCTTGACCAGCGTGTGGCCGTCCAACAGCTCCCGCGCCAGGCGGCAGGTGCGAATGGCGTCCTTGGCGGTGAAGCATCCGGCGGTGTTGGGGAGGATGGTGTAGCGGTCCGGCGGCAGCACCTCGAGCAGGTTCGGTTCGTCCGGGTTCTGGCCGATGTTGGTCCGGCGCAGGGCGACGGTGATCACCTCGGCGCCGCTGGCCTCCACCGCGCGCACTGTCTCATCGAGGTCGCGGTACTTGCCGGTGCCCACCATCAGGCGGGAGTGGTAGGTGCGGCCGGCGACCACTAACGGGTCGTCGTTGCTCGCGGCGGCCGCCGTGGCGGCTCGGGGATTGGGATTCGTCATCAAGCTGCGCCGCCTCCAATGGCGTGAATGATCTCCACCCGGTCACCTTCGCGCAGCACGTGGTCGGCCCAGCGGCCGCGCGGCACGATCTCCTCGTTGACCTCCAGCGCCAAGCGCCGCCCGGGGTCGCCTTCGAGACGTTGCAGGAGTTCCGCGCAGGTGGCGCCCGCCGGGATCTCCCGCGGCTCGCCGTTGACGGTGACCGTGATGGATGAAGAGGAATCAGACACGCCGCTATCTTACCGAAAACGGGCGGCCTCCACAGAGGCGGCAACTCACTGGCTCTGTGTGGAGGATCGCCCCCAACGCCTTTCGGCCAGACCGATCCCCAAGGCGGCCAGCGCGGCGCCGGTGACGACGGCCAACGAGCCGATCAGGCTCTCCATGATAGAAGGGTCGGTCAATAGGACAGCCGCCAGCGCGATCATCACGGTGCCGCCCAGCAGCTTTAAGGTGCGTCCGTGGCGCTCCTGAAGCCGCCCGGCGCGAAGCGTGATCAACGCACCGGCCAGGATGGCGATCTCCACCGACAGGTAGACGAGCAGATAGACGCCCAGCAAGAGACCGAACCCAGCCCCGCCGACGCCGGTATCGGCGACCAAGGTGGTCCAGACCACGGGGAAACCGGCGGTACACGGTAGCTCGATCAGGGCTACGCCGCCGGCCAGCAGCACCGTGATGGCCAAGGTCACCGGTAACGGCCGGTCCTCGCGGAGGGCGCGCCCGCCACGATAGATGCGGGGTTTGAACCGGTCGGGGATGGTGAAGGAGAGGCCCCTCTTGTAGGCGAAGAAGTCCTTGACGTTGACGAGCCCGAACAGCAGCGCGAGTACCGCAATGGCGATCTGGATCGAACCCAGTTGCCCGGCCACCACCAACGCCGAGAAGAGCCCGGCGATGAAGACCCCGTAGATCGCCCCGGTGACAGCGAGAAACGTCAGCCCGACGGCGGCGATCCGTACCCGCGACCGGCTGCCAAGGATCATCGCCAGCAACACCGTGAGTACCCAAAGCGAGCACGGGTTGAAGCCGTCGACAAAGGCGATCAGCACCGTCGCCGCCAGCATGGAGCGGCCGGCCAAGTCGACGGTTCCCAACGGCCCGAGGTCGAGCCGACCGGGGGCGTCGGCGGCCGGCCCGGGGGTGCCGGCCAAGTGGGCGTGGATCGCGCGGGTGATGGTGGCCGCCAAGTAAGGGGAGAAGCCGACCCACACCTGCTCGCCGAGGATGAAGGTCGGCACCGCCGAGGCCGGTTGGCCGCGGGCCCGTGTCATCTCGATAAAAAGGGCCAGGCCGGCGGGGTCGCGAACCACCTCCACGCGGTGGACCATCAGCCTCGGGATGTCGCCCACCAGCTGATCCAGCCACGCCTCAGCCTGGGTGCAGGCGGGGCAGCCGTCGCGCCGGAAGTACCACAGGACCGCTTCGCCGCCGGTGCCGGTGGCATCGGCTGGATTCTCGGTGGGGGCGCGTGTGGAGGAGGCCAGCGGTTCCGCGCCCGCCGGTAACGACCCGATGGCCGTCACCATGGCAAGCAACACTCCGATCAGTGGCTTGACACCCATCCCCACTCCCGCGAGGCGCCTAGCCGAAGTTCAGCTCTAAAAAGAACTCGGTCTCTTCCAGCGTGACAGGCAGGAGCACGGTCTTACCGGATCGCGCATGGTGAAGTTCGTGCCCCTCCCCGGCAAAGAGTTCAGGCGTGCGCATGTCGAAGTCGTAGCCCTTCTCGGCGGTGACCGCCTTGGCGTGGCCCACCAGCATGTTGGTCAACTCGCCCACCAAATCCTTGGCCTCGTCATCCGGGGCCTCGATCGCCTTTCCGAAAAGGCTCGTGGAGATCTTTACGACCGCTTCCATGGAGAGTGACAGCGCCACACTGCCCTCCACGCCGTCGGCGCCCATGACCATCATGCCGGAGACATCGCCCCGGGCCTTTGCGTCGTCCTTCGGGATCGGCACCCCTGGCGCGATTTCGAGCTTCACCATGGTCGAGAAGACCGTGTACAGCGCATCGAGGAGCGCGTGGATCATGAGAATATCCAGGTGCTCGCTGTCCTGAAAGCCGTCCCCCGCCAGGGTTGCCTCGTCTGCCGTGCTCACCTGCATCCCCTTCTCCGGCGTCGTTGCGGTGGTGATCCCCGCCGCTCGTTTACCCGGGTATGGTACGCCAAGTCGTGTCCGTATCAGTGGAGTGTTGTCGATCCCGCTTCCGGGCGCTAAGATCAATCGCGGCTGCGGGTGTAGCTCAATGGTAGAGCACCGGATTCCCATTCCGGCGATGTGGGTTCGATTCCCATCACCCGCTCCATCGTTCCTCGTCGGGGCGCTCGGCGTCCCACTCCGGTGGTGTGTCGTCGCCCGGCGGCGCGGCGAACTCGGCCTCGTCGTAGCGTGGGTCGAGCTCCGAGATGACAGGCGTGGTGCGGGCTACGGGGACGAAAGGCGCCTCCTGCGCGTCCACCGGCACTTCTTCAGCGCGCAGCAGCCAGGCGGCCAGCGCGATCAGTGTCGCCACGCCGGCGACGAAGAGAAAAAGCCCCCGGGGGCCGGTGTAGGCCATGACTTGACCGGCCGCCGTCGGTCCCACGGTGGCGCCCAAACCCCAGAAAAAGAGCAGGGTGCCGCTCACCGAGACGAAGTCCTTGGGTTGCAGGACGTCGTTGGCGTGGGAGACGGAGAGCGGATAAAGGGTGAAGGAGACCCCGCCGAACATGGCCGCCACCGGGATCAGCAGTGTCAGCGGCAGGAAGTCGGCCACTGCCAGGGTGACGGCGACGATGGCGGTGCCGGCCCCCACCGCGGCCAGCACCGGCCGGCGGCCGAGGCGGTCGGAGAGTTGGCCGATGGGCCATTGGAGCAGAACGCCGCCGAAGATGATGGCCGCCATCAGCAGTGCGATCCCGTCGACCCCGATCCCGGTGGCGAGCCCGAAGACCGGCGTCATGGCGAAGATGGCGCCGTTGATCAGCCCCGAACCCACGGTGGCGATGCCGGCCAGCGGGCTGTGGCCCAGGGTCGCCCGCAGGGCCATGCGGTGGTGCTCCGGCGGTTTCGGGTGCTCGGCCCGGGTGATGGAGACGGGGATCAGCGCCAGCCCCAGCAGCAGGGCGGAGACCATGAAGAGATCGGGACCAGACGGATCACCGACGTAGAGAAGGAGTTGCCCGCCGCCCAGAGCGGTGTAGGCGATCACCTGGTAGACGGAGAAGATCCGCCCCCGGGTCTCGCTGGTGGCGCGTTCATTGAGCCAGCTCTCGATGACCATATAGAGGCCGGCGATGCTGAATCCGGTCAGGACGCGCAGCGCCGCCCACAGGTAGGGGTCGAGATAGA
>SKYL01000243.1 GCA_007127935.1 Halorhodospira sp.
CCCTGGCCGTTTCTGCAGCGTATCGAACGGTTAGTCAAACTGCCAGCGGAGGTTGATGCTGATGGCCTTCACTTGGTAGTTCTCCTTATCCGAGTAAACCAAGTATTCCGCACCGACCCAGGTCAGCCGCCCGATTTGCCCCTCCACACCGAGCCCATAGGAAGCGGCCAGTTCGGCCGCGTCGCCGCGATCATTGACCCTGAAATTCATGCCGGTTGCGCCGATCAAGGCGTAGAAGTTGGTGGCATGCCCCACCGGCAAGATCGGGCGCACCAAGGTGCTCAAGGCCCAGTCGAGTTTCATATCCACACCGCCAGCGGTATCTTCGCCACCGGACGCGAGACGGCTCTCAAACCCAAGGTGGCGGTTCAACCGAATGCCGACGGTACCCCGGGCCGCGTAGTCCTCCCATTGCGTCCCCGCCCGGCTCTCCAACTCCCACTGCATGGCATCAAGCCCGAGATAGAGGCGCGCGGATGCAGGGAAGGCCACCGCAAGCAACAGGGCGGCGGTTAAGGCCGAAAGGGTTATCCGATTCTTCATCGTACTGTCTCCGAGATATTAAGCGGTGTTCGCTGGTCTTATCGGCAGACAGTGTCATGAGTTGAGCTACAACCGGTCGCGGGGGATCGCTTTTTCGATATTGTCGGAGTAGACCCGCCGGTCGCCCTCGTGGGCGTCCATCTCGGCCCGCAGATAGAAGTGATCGGCGTCGGAGGTCAGCACCGTGCGCGTGGATACGGAGACCTCCCAGTCCTGCCGCTTCAGGCCCCGCACCGAGCGGGTCTCGCCGCGTACCGAGTCGTAACGATTGCCGGTGTGGCTGTACCACTCCACGGTACGGATCAGCAGCGCCAAGTCGAGTTCGTCGATACGGACGACGCCCTCGTCCTTTTTCACCTCCAGCGTCGCGTGGTCGGCCGCCAGATCGCGGACCACCCGCCAGCCGTACTCCTTGGGCGCCACCATTGTGGTGGGGGACTCCGGCGCCATGCGCGGCGGACCGAAAGGGCGCAACTGCTCATCCTCCGGCCGGGCCTCGCGGACCGGCAGTTCCAGATGGCTGGCGCCGGTGTCCACTGTCAGCCGGGGCGACACCGGGGCGGGCCACACCACCGGCCAGTACGACGTGGAGATGGAGACCCGCAGGCGGTGCTTCTCCGGGAAGCGCTGGGCGATGTCATTGAGCTGGACCCGAACCGTGTAATAGTACCCCGGCTCCAGGGGTTGTGGATCGCCGTGGCCGTCCCGGTGGGTCAGATTGAGCAGCCCGTAAGTCACGCGGGTGGCCTCGTCGTTCAGAGCCACTTCGGAGAGGCGCACCACCACCTGGGCCACCGGCCGGTCGGAGGCGACCCGGAGTTGCACCAACGGCGCCCCCAGGATCTCCAGCGGCGCCGGCAGCGGATCGCTGTCGAAGACCAGGCAGCCACCGTCCTCCTCGCGCTGGTCGTGGGGCAGGTCGGGGGTGGCGGTGAAGCTGCACCACCGCCCGGCGTGCAGCCCCACCGACAGCGGCGATTGGATGGTCAGTTGACCGCTCCCCTCCTCGGCGCCGGGACCACCCACCCGCCCCCGGCTCAACGGACGGACCTGCCGGACCACCCCCGGCGACGGCCACTTCCACTCGCCGACCCAGCGGCCGGGGCGCGTATCCAGGTAGGTGGTGGGCGGCACGCTCTCCTGCATCCAGGCCCGCAGCGCCGGCTCCTGCTCCAGGCCGGTCTCGATCTCCTTCAACCAGTGGTCCCACCACCGCACCACCTCGCCGAGGAAGTCGATGGCCGGACCGGGGCTGCCCTGGTGGGGGTACTTGTGGCCCCACGGTCCGATCAGGCCGTAGCACGGGGCATCCAGATTCTCCAACAAGCGGAAGACGGCGTTGGAGTAACCGTCGGCCCAGCCGGAGACGGCCATCACCGGCACCTGGACGGCTCCGTAGTGCTCGTTGATGGAGCCGTGGCGCCAGTAGTCGTCGCGGCGTTGGTGGGCCAACCACGCCTCCAACCAGTAGCCGCCGCCCTCCATCCGCCGATACCACACTTCACGCCACCGCTCTCCGTGGATCACCGGGTCGGGCGGCAGGGCGTTGTGGCTGTACATGGTGGAGGCCCAGGAGAGATTGTCGCAGAGGAGGCAGCCGCCCATGTAGTGGATGTCGTCGGTGTAGCGGTCGTCGGTGGCGCAGGCGGCGATCACCGCCTTGAGGGCCGGGGGGCGGCGGGCGGCGATTTGCAGCCCGTTGAAGCCGCCCCAGGAGATGCCGATCATGCCGACGTTGCCGTCGCACCACGGCTGGGCGGCGATCCAGGCGATCACCGCCTCGCCGTCGTAGAGTTCCTGGGGCAGGTACTCGTCGGTGAGCAGGCCGTCGGAGTCGCCGCTGCCGCGCAGATCGACCCGCAGGCAGGCGTAGCCGTGGCCGGCGACGAAGGCGTGCATGGCGTCGTCGCGCAGGCGGGTGAATTCGCGTTTGCGGTAGGGGATGTATTCGAGGATGGCGGGGACGGGGTCGTCCTCGGCATTTTGGGGGAGCCAGGCGCGGGCGGCCAGGCGGGTGCCGTCGGGCATGGGGATCCAGAGGTTTTCTACCATGCGGGTGGGGTAGGGGAAGTCGCGGACGATTTCCATCTGATTTGCCTCCGTTGCCGTCCTGTCGCTGTGTGGGATGCGGCGGCAAACCGGAGTCAGTTGCCATCCGGCTGGTTTCACACATAGATTAGCAATATGGCGGCTACCCACCGAACCCCTCCCGATGGCTTGGCTCACGAGAGTGCCCTTGTCCTCTTCTCCGGTGGGCAGGACTCGGCCACGGTGTTGGCGTGGGCGTTGGAGCGGTTCGCGGCGGTGGAGACGGTGGGGTTTCGGTATGGGCAGCGCCACGGGGTGGAGTTGGAGTGCCGGACGGATTTTGCGGCGGCGTTGCGGGGGGCGTTTCCGGCTTGGGGGCGGCGGCTGGGGGACGACCATCTGCACGCGGTGGAGGTGCTGGGGGAGATCAGTGAGACGGCGCTGACGCGGCCGGTGGAGATCGCCATGGATGAAGCCGGACTGCCGACGACGTTCGTGCCCGGCCGGAATCTGCTCTTCTTTACGCTGGCCGCCGCCATCGCCTACCGGCGGGGCATCCGGCACGTGGTGGCGGGGGTCTGCGAGACGGACTCTTCGGGCTACCCGGACTGCCGGGACGATACGGTGAAGGCGATGCAGGCGGCGCTCAATCTGGGGATGGCGTCGCGGCTGGTGCTGCACACGCCGCTGATGTGGCGGACCAAGGCGCAGACGTGGCAACTGGCCGAGGCGCTGGGCGGAGAGGCGCTGGTGGAGCTGATCCGCACGGGAACGCACACCTGTTACTTGGGAGAGCGCGGCACGCTCCACCCCTGGGGCCACGGCTGCGGCGAGTGCCCGGCCTGTCTGCTGCGGATGGAGGGGTGGCGGATTTACCGGGAGGGCGGCTCTTGAAGTTGGAAGCGATCATTTTCGATGTGGACGGCACGCTGGCCGAGACGGAGCGCCACGGCCACCGGGTGGCCTTCAACGCCGCCTTTGAGGAGTTGCAGCTGGGGTGGCACTGGGACGAGACGCTCTACGGCAAGTTGCTGGCCGTCCCCGGCGGCAAGGCGCGCCTGCGCCACTGGCTGAAGGACCACCCGGTCCCGCTGACCTGCCCGGCCGACAGCGACCTCATGGCCAAGACCATCCACCGCTGCAAGACGCGCCACTACCAGGCGCTGATCCGGCAGGGGGCGGTGCCGCTGCGCGCCGGCGTCGTCCGGCTGCTGCGAGAGGCCCACAACGCCGGCGTCCGCCTCGCCATCGCCACCGCGGCGGGCGCCGAGGGCGTGCAAACGCTACTGGAACAGGCCCTGCCGCCGCCGGGGCCCGACTTCTTTCAGGTGGTGGTCACCGGAGACGATGTGGCGCGCGGCAAACCGGCCCCCGACATCTACCTCCGCGTACTGGAGCAGTTGGATGTGCCGCCGGAACGGTGCATCGCCATCGA
>SKYL01000339.1 GCA_007127935.1 Halorhodospira sp.
CAGGCGGCGAGGGAGCGGGAGACCTCATAGGAGAAGTCGACGTGGCCGGGCGTGTCGATAAAATTGAGTTCGTACGTCACGCCGTCCCGAGCGCGATACTCCAGAGAGACGCACTGCGCCTAGATCGTGAACCCGCGCTCACGCTCCAGATCCATGGAATCGAGGACCTGTTCGCTCATCTCCCGTTCGGTGAGCGTGCCCGCGATCTGGATAAACCGATCGGCGAGTGTCGACTTGCCGTGATCGATATGGGCAATGATCGAAAAGTTGCGAATCCGCTCCATGCTCTACCTGGCTGTGGGGAAAAGGCGTTGCACTGCCGAGGCGCTTGGCGGCGGAGGCGGGGGTTGGAGGGTCCCTTGCGAGGGCGTCGGCAGCATGGATGCTGCCGTCGAGCGTACAGGGACGTATTCACAGCGTCCCCCGCATGGGACACCCTGCCCCCCGGCCCGCCCACCACGTCCATGCCTTGGCCAACAGCACAATGGAAAATGGTATCGTGTCCAACGATACCCCCCGAAGGATGCCACTGCCATGGCAAGTTGGAAGATACTCTCCGGCTGGCGCCGCCCCAAATGGCAACACCCCGACCCGGCCGTACGCCGCCGCGCCTTGCTGGAGTTGGGCGCCGGCGCCGGCGAGGCGGCCGAGATCCTCCGCCGGTTGGCCGACGACGAAGCGGCCGAGGTCCGCGAGGTGGCGGTCAAGCGGCTCGACGACGTGGAAGTCCTGCGCCGCCGCCTCACCGACGACCCCGAGCCCTCGGTGCGCGGCGCGGCCGCCGTCCGCTACCGGCAACTCCTCATCGCCGGCCTGCCCTCCGAAGCCGCCATCGCTGAACTGGCCCGTTGCTCCGACACCGCCATCCCCACCCATGTGGCCCGGCGGGCGCGCGCCCCGGAGGTCCGGCGGGCCGCCCTGCTCCGGGTGGAAAGCCTCGCCGTTTTGATGGAGGCGGCGCTCCACGACGACGATCCGGACGTTCGCCGCGAGGCGGTGGCCCGTTTGGAGACACCGGAGGCGCTGGAGGCGCTGCTTCTCCGGATCGAGGCCGGTGAGGGGACGGTACACGACCCGGCCTTGGAGGCTACGGTCCGCTCGCGGCTAACGGCGCTCACCGACCACGACGCGGTGGCGCTCTGCCGGGAGATGGAGGCCTTGGCCGAAGGGGAGTGGAGCGATGCCCTGCAAGCCCGGCGCAGGGAGTTGGCCGCCCGCTGGCGCGCCCTACCCCCACCGATCCCCAAGGAGATGGCCGAACGCTTCCGGCGCGCCACCACCGCCTGCCTCCTACGCCGCCCGCCGGAGCACGCGGCGGCGACCCACCTGAAACAGAAGCTATTGGAACTGCTGGAAAACCCGTCCGCTTGCGCCGAGGAGTGGAGCGTTCAACTACACGCCCTCTCGCGAGGGGTGCGCACCCTGTGCGGCGCCCACCCCGACGAGGCCCGATCACGAGTCCTGTTCCAGACCGCCCACCACCACGCCCCGGCAACGGCCGCTGTCTTGGAAGCTCCGGAAGAGAACGCGCACCATGTCTCTGCATTGCTGCAAGCCGCGGCGGCCGCGGCCGCTCAAGGCGACCTGACCACGGCCCGGGCGAACCTCGAAGAGGCCCAGGGCCTGCTGAATGAGGAATAGTGAATCCTTACTGGGTGGCTTGCACATCCGGTATCCGGGGTGCAAGCCGTCTACCGCAGCAACCGCCGCCGAAAGAGCCGTGACGCGATGGTAAACGAAACTACGGCGTAGGCGGCCGGTACCGCCAAGTGGAGCGCCACGGCCTCCGGCGTCCCCCCGGTCACCAGCGGCCGGACCACCTCCACCACGTGGGCCAGCGGCAGGAGGTAGGCCAGCGTACCGATCAGCGCCGGCAGTTGATCCACGGGGAAGAATACCCCCGAGAGCAGCAGCATCGGCGTCAGCACCAGGGTGAAGTAGTACATGAAGAAGTCGTAGCTGCGGGAGACGGCGGTGACGATCAGCGCGGTGCAGGCGAACCCCAGCCCCGCCAGGAGGATCACCGGCAGCGCCAACACCGCCTGCCAACCGCCCAGCAGCCCCAACGCCCCCGCCACCACCAGGATCGCCGAGGCGCTGACCAGCGACTTGCTGGCCGCCCACACCGCCTCGCCCAGCACGATGTCATCCACATCCAGCGGCGCGCCCAACATCGCCGCCCAGGTCTGTTGGGTCTCCATGCGGGTGTAGGCCGAGTAGAGCGCCTCGAAGCTGGAGGTGAACATGGCGCTGGAGCAGACGATGCCGGAGGCGATGAAGACGATGTACTCCATCTCCCCCACGTGGCCGATCAAGGCCCCCAGGCCGTAACCGAAGGCCAGCAAGTAGAGGACCGGCTCGCCGAAGTGGCCGAGGATGGAAGGGAGCATCAGCCGCCGCCAGACCCGCAGATTGCGCCGCCAGACCGCCAGGAAGCGGAGGCTCAACCTGGGCAGGCGGCGGTGGGCGGCGTCACGAGGCGGCGGCACGGCGGCGGTCACTCTCTCAAGTCGTGGCCAGTCAACTGGAGGAAGACATCCTCCAGGTTCGCCGGGCGTTGCAAGTAGCGCAACCCGGCGGCGGCGGCCGCCACCAGCGCCTCCGGCGTGTCGCACGCCACCACCCGCCCCCGGTCCATGATGGCGAGCCGGTCGCACAGCCGCTCCGCCTCGTCCATGTAGTGTGTGGTGAGGATCAGGGTGCGCCCGTCGGCCCGCAACTGCCGCAGCCGTTGCCAGATGTGCTGTCGCGCTTGGGGATCTAGGCCGGTGGAGGGTTCATCCAACACCACCAGTTCAGGATCGTTGATCAGCGCCCGGACCAGGGTGAGGCGGCGCTTCATGCCGCCGCTCAGGGTCGGCACCCGGGCCGCCGACCGCTGATCCAACGCGGCGAACTCCAACAGGGCGTCGATGCGCGGCCCCACCTCCCGCTTCGACAGCCCGAAGTAGCTGGCGTAGGTAATGAGGTTCTCGCGCACGGTGAAGTCGGGATCGAGGTTGTCGGCCTGGGGCACCACCCCCACCCGCGCCCGCACCTCCCGGGCGCGTAGCGGCACCGGCTCGCCCAGCACCGTCAACCGTCCCCCGTCGGGGGGCGTCAACCCCAGCAGCATGCGCAACGTGGTGGTTTTCCCGGCGCCGTTGGGGCCCAGGAGGCCGAAACACTCGCCGCGCCGGACCGTAAGATCGATCCCATCGACCACGGCGACCCCGCCGTAGCGTTTGACCAACCCCTCGGCCAGCACGGCGGGGGTGGTCGCGGCGGGGTCCGTCAAAAGAGCCCTTCGAAGGGCTGTACCGCCACCATCTCCCCCGGCTCCACCGGACCCCGATCGTGCTCGACAACGATGAAACAGTTGCCACGGACCATGGAGGTCAAGATCCCCGACCCCTGGTGACCGGTGCTCCGCACCTCCGGCCGGCCGTCCTCGCCGACGCCGAGGATGCCGCGCTGATACTCGGTTCGCCCCCGCGCCTTGGAGAGTTTGGAGACGCACCGCGCCTCGAACAGGTGCGGCATGCAGGGACCGCTCTCGCCCATCATGCGGCGCAGCGCCGGCTGGACCAGCTGGAGGAAGGTACACGCCGCCGAGACGGGGTTGCCCGGCAACCCGAAGAAGGCGGCCTTGCCGACCCGGCCGAAGGCCAGCGGCCGCCCGGGCCGCAGCGCCACCCGCCAGAAACCCACGTTGCCCTCGGCCTCGATGACCTGCTTGACGTGGTCGGCCTCGCCCACCGAGACGCCGCCGGAGGTGATGATGACGTCGGCGAACGCCCCGGCGGTGCGGAAGGCCTCGGTGAGTGCCTCCGGGGTGTCGCGGACGACGCCCATATCGCACGCGTCCACCCCGAGGCGCCGCAGCACGGCGTCGAGGGTGTAGCGGTTGCTGTCGTAGATCTCGCCGGGGCCGACCGGCTCTCCGGCGCCCTTGAGTTCATCGCCGGTGGAGAAGAAGACCACCGTGGGCCGCCGGCACACCGAGACCTCCACCCGTCC
>SKYL01000333.1 GCA_007127935.1 Halorhodospira sp.
ACGGGTTCTTCTTGACAAGGTGTCCGCGCCGGCCCGGGGGGGGGGAGGTGGTCGGCTCCTGCTACTTTAGACGATATAAAGGTAGCATCCATCCACGGAAAACCGCTACATTGTCCGGGCAAAGACGTCGGCGCCCGGCATTGTGCCGACGGTCACGGGAAGGAACCGGTATCATGATCTTTATCGCCCGCTACCTCAACCCCTTGCTGGCGTTCCTCGGCGCGGTGGCGCTGGCCCTGTCGGCGTACACGGCGGTAAACGCCTTCGCCGAACACGCCCGCCTGACGGCGGAGTTGGAACAGCAGCGTACCTTGCGGGCGGACCGGGAACTCTACGCCGGACGCTTCCAGGAGTGGCAGGAGTATGTCTTCGAGGCCCGGGAGTTCGTGGCCGCCGCCGAGGCGTCGGGGCTCCGCCCCGAGGATTGGACCCGCTATGAGGTCGATCTGCGGCGGCGGCTGGTGGAACTCCGGGAGTTGGATTCGCTGTTGGAACAGGCGCGGGCCGGTTCGGGCTACTACTTCCGCCCCCGGGAGTTCGAACTGACCGCGGTCCACGATGCCGAACAGCTGCGCGACGCCCAGTTGCCGGACGGCACCCGGGCGCGGGACGTCGGCTTTCAGCCGGGGCGTTACGGCATCCTCACCCTGCGCGGGGAGTACCTGGTGACGCGACGCCAGTAAGAGGGGGCCCATGAGAAAGAGCAGGCGCGACCGCCTCGTCGTCCAGTTGGACGGCGCCATCCACCAGTTGGAGCGGCGCCACGCCCGGCAGCTCCGGGAGCCGGCGGAGGGGCGGGGCGACAAGTGGTTCTTTACCGACTTCGGCGGCGCCGAGCCGCGCATCCTCCAGGTGGAGTCCCCGCCCCGTTACGCCCACTTCGTGATCCGCCGCCGCCTCACCGAGACCGGTGAGATGGACGCCTCCGATCACGTCCTCATCCACTGCCGCCGCAAGCGCGGCCCCACGACCACCGAGGCGCTCTTCACGCCGGTGGCGGCGGACACTTACCAGGATGCGTTGAACGCCGCCGATGAGGACAAGGGACAGCATCTCGTCTTCCCGCTCAGCGAGTTGCTGCTGACCGCACTGCGCCGGTACGCGCCGAGGGAGACGGCGGCGGTGGTCTTCCAACACGACCGCCACGTCGATCTACTGGTGGGGCGCAACGGCGAGCCGCTGCGCGCGGCGCGCCTGTCGGCCTACTCCGCCGAGGCGCTGGACGCGCTGGCGCAGTCGGTGCGCGCGGAGTTGGAGAACATCCAGGCCGAAACACGGCTCCACATCCAGCGGATCATCCACTTCGGCTGGGCCGAGACGGGAGCCCGGGGCGGCCTCAGCGCCGGCGCCTTCGGAGGCGAGGAGAGCGGCGAGACCACCAGCACCCACACCGGGATCGGCCACTCCTTCGGAGTCCGTGTCGCCGACCACCAGTTGGAGAACGTGCTGGGCTCGGAGTGGGTGCGCGTCCTCGCCCGCGACCTGGAGATCGCTTGCCAGGTATTACCGCCGCGCCGCTACGAGATGGAGGGAGGCGGCAGCGTCGTCACCTCGCTGGCGGCGGTGGCGGAACAACTCCCGTTGAGCCGCTCGGTCTCGCCGCCGGTCCACCTCTGGGCCTACCGCGCCCAGCGGGCTGCGCCGTGGGCGGCGTTTCTCAGTTGGGCAGGGGTCGCGGCGCTGTTCGGCGCCACGGTCTGGCTGGGGGCCCAGACCGGGCTGCTCCACGCCGAACTGGACCGGGTGGCGGTGGCCGGCGTCGAGGAGGAGCGGCGGGCGATCCCTCGACTGCCCGAAACCCATGCGCCCCTGGTCGAGTTCATCGGCGACTTGGCGGCGGTGAGCCGCGCGCCGTCGGTGCGCGACATCCTGGCCGACCTCTCCTACGCTCACCGCGATCCCATTGAGATCGGGTCGGTGGCGGCCGATTTCAGTGATCCCGCCCGCCCCACCGTGCGCCTCACCGGGCGCATCGACGCCGCCTTCGATACGGCCTCGGCGAGACACCGGGAGTTCGTCACGGCGCTGGAGACGGTCGGCTACCGGGTGGTGGAGAGCGAGTTCGACACCCGGGTCGACCGCCTGAGCTTTTCGCTGGCCTTGAGGAGGGAGCGAGAGTGAAGCCACGTTACCTCTCCCTGGTGCTGGTCTCCGCCACCACCGCGGTGATCGCCGCCACCACCTGGCTGGCCGGCCATCACGCCTGGCGGATCCATGCCGATGCGGCCTCGGCCCGTGCCCAGAGCGCCGCGTTGCGTGAGATCCCCCGGCCCGACGAACAGATGAGCGCCCGCATGGCCCGCTACTACGCCGACCTGGGCGGCCTCGGCCGCCCCCGCGAGCGGGAGAGCGGCGGCGAGGTGGTCTTCGAGATCCTCAGCTTCTCGGCGGAAGCGGTGGCCGATCACCACCAAGAGGTCCGCCCCCCCGAGGAGAACTTCGATGAACACGTGGTGACGCTGGTCCTCGTCACCCCGCGCCAACGGACGGCGGTGATCGACGGACGGACCTACCGGGAAGGGGACATCATCGCCGGCACCGAGGGCCGCCTCGACACCATCACCCCCGAGCGGGTATTGGTGGTGGGGCGGGAGATCCGCCAGTGGGTCGAGGTGGAGAACGCGATGGCGCCGGCCATCGAAACCGCAATGGTGGACGACGATGGGGCGGAGCGTGGACCGCGCTCCGCCGCCGAGATCGCAGCCCGGGGCGAGGCTCAGGAGACCGGAGAGAGCGACCGCCAGCGGGAGATCCGCGAAGGGCTGGAGGCGCTGCTGGAGTACCGGCGTATGCTCCTGGACCCGTAACGCGCCCCGTCATTAACCCCGACCGCGCCCCCCCTCCCGCGCCTCCAACCACATGCGCGCCAAGCGCTGGGAGTCGTGCAACTGTTCCGGCCCCAGCCGCACGCCCAACAACTCCAGATTGCGCACCGCCTGCCCGTACCCCTGGGCGGCGGCCAGGCTGTACCAAGCGTAGGCGCGGATCAGGTCGCGCTCCACGCCGCGCCCCTCCTCGTAGAACCACCCCATGGTGTTCTGGGCCTGGGTATCGCCCCGCTCCGCCGCCGCCAGGTACCAGCGGGCGGCCTCGCCGAAGCTCTGGCTGCCGCCGCGCCCCTCCTCGTACATCCACGCCAGGTTGCGTTGGGCCTCGGAGTGGCCGTGCTCGGCGGCCCGGCGGTACCAGCGGCGGGCCTCGGTGTAGTCGCGGCCGACGCCGATGCCGCTCTCGTAGGCGGCGCCGAGGCTGTTCATGGCGTCGGTGTTACCCGCCTCGGCCGCCTGGCGGTAGAGGGATACCGCGCGCACCGGGTCCCGCGGCACGCCGGTGCCGCCCTGGTGCATCGCCCCCAACGCGTTGAGGGCCGCCGCGCTCCCGCGCCCGGCCGCCCGTTCCAGCCATTGGGCGGCGCGGGAGACGTCACGGGCCACCCCCTCGCCGTAGTAGTACATGGCGGCCAGTTCCAACTGCGCCCGCACGTTCCCCTGCTCCGCCGCCGCGCGGTACCACTCCAAGGCGCGCACCGGCTCTTCGGGGACACCGAGCCCCTGGTGGTAGGCGGCGGCCAGTTGCAACTGCGCCAGAGCGTGGCCCTGCTGGGCGGCATCCCGTAGGTAGCGGACCGCCCGCACCGCGTCCCGCTCCACCCCGTCGCCATGGAGGAGGCGCAGGCCGCTCTCGAACTGCGCGGCGGCCAATCCATCGTCGGCGGCCGCCCGTTCCAGTTCGATCCCTTGCCGGCGGTCGCGGGGGACGCCCTCTCCGGTGAGGTGGAGCCCCGCCAGGCGGAGCTTGGCCTCGGCGCTGCCGGCCTCTGCGGCGGCGGCGTAGAACCGGGCCGCCCGCGCCGGGTCCCGCTCCACCCCGTCACCGGCGGCGTAGGCGGTTCCAAGGCGCACCATGGCATCGGGCTGCCCCCGTTCGGCGGCGGCCCGGTACCAGCGGAACGCCTGTTGCCGGTCCGGTTCACCGGCCGCGCCGGCCTCCAGCGC
>SKYL01000118.1 GCA_007127935.1 Halorhodospira sp.
TGGTGCAGCGCGGCAACGAAAGGGGTTGCGCCCCGGAAAGACCCTGGTCAGAATGAGCAGGACATGGGGCATAAAGTCGCACCATGTCCCACGGGGGCATAAAAAAAGCCCCCTCAGGGTGAGGGGGCCAAAGGTTGGCGGCATCGGTGTCCCGGCAAGGGGACGCCGCCAGGAGGAGAACGGCTAAAATAACAACATTTGATGCATTCTACGCACTCAATATTCCAATAACAAGATATGAGTGCGCATTCAGGGGGCCTCCGGGCTCCCTTTTTTCTTCCGGGGCGAAGCCGCCACCCCGGGCCATGCTGCATAGCAACATGATAGAACGGTCACCTTTCCCTGTCAACCACTTTAGAAGCTACAAAAGAGCGCACCGTTCACCGGGATGTTGGCGCCGTTGATGTAGCCGGACTCATCCAGCGCCAGGAAGACCACCACCCGGGCAATCTCCTCTGGCTTGGCCATACGGCCCGCGGGGATCTGCGCCACGATCTGAGTCCGGATATCCTCCGGAATGGCCGCCGTCATCGACGTATCGACGTACCCCGGCGAGACCGTATTCACCGTAACCCCCTTACGCGCCCCCTCCTTGGCCAAAGCCATGGTGAAGCCGTGCATCCCGGCCTTGGCCGCCGAGTAGTTGGTCTGGCCGAACTGACCGGTCTGGCCGTTCACCGACGCCACGTTGATCACCCGCCCGAAACTGCGGTCACGCATACCGGGGATAAAGTGCCGGGTCACATTGAAGACGCTGTCCAGATTGACATCGACTACCGCCTTCCAGTCCTCCTGCGCCATCTTGTGCAGGAAACTGTCCCGGGTGATCCCCGCCAGATTGACCAGGATGTCCACCGGCCCGTGCTCCTCTTCGACCCGTTGCGCCATGGCCGCGCAGTCATTGAAATCGGAGACGTCGCACTCGACGTAGCCCACCTCAACCCCGTCGCGGGCCAGGTCCGCCTGCCACTGCGCGATCCCCTCCCGCTCGGCATCCATGCACGTCGTCACCACTCGATACCCCGCGCCCGCCAACTGCCGGCAGACTTCCGTACCGATGCCCCCGTTGCCTCCGGTTACCAAGGCCAAACGACCCGTCATGGAATACCCTCCCGTATGAAAAAGCGCCGTGGTGCGGCGCATCATTGACGAAAAAGAGGGTATGGAAGAGGTGACGAGGGTGTCAAGTGACAGTGTGTTCAGCTTCACTGAAGAGAAGGAAACACCCGACGGCGGAGGGCAAGAAAGAAGGAAACCTCTTACTGACCGCTTTTGCGCTTGGGTGAGCGGGGCGGCTTCCGGCCGGCGTCGTCGGCCGATGGAGCGGCTTTGTCCTCGCCGCGATCCGCCGCCTCCCCGGCACCGCCGTCGAACCCGCTGAGTTGGCGCCAGACGGCCAGGTTCTGTTCGGCGACCTGCGTCAGGATAGAGACGGGATTGTGGTCCATAAACTCCCGGGTGCGCTCCCGGAACAGGCGCTGCTGCTCCCCCCACAACTCCAGGCTCTTCTCCAGGTAGCTGGTGAGCATGCTCTGCATGTTGCCGCCGTAGGCGCGAATCAGCTGGGCCAGCAATTGAGACGAGAAGATCGGCTCACCGCCCTCCTCCTCCTCACTGATGATCTGGAGCAGGATCGAGCGGGTGATGTCTTCCTGGGTCTTGGCATCGACCACATGGAACTCCACCGCGTCCAGCACCAGCCGCTTCACATCGGCCAACGTGATGTAGCTGGAGATCGCCGTATCGTAAAGCCGCCGGTTGGGATATTTCTTAATGACTCGGGTGGTTCCCATGCCCCGTTTCACATATTCATCGTTGCGGTAACGCAACGGTATGCTGCACCACGGCATGTGTCAAGGAACACACCGGCGGCCCCAGAGTTGGTAGACTCGTTACAATCCGGACCCGGCGGAATATCGGTGCATGAACGACCACGCGCGCAGCCGCTCGACATTGGAACGCCTTGGCGGGATCGACACCCTTCCGCCTTTGCCGTACGTGGCCCATGAGATCCTGTTGGCCACCAGCACCAACGATGCGGACATCATGGATATCGCCGCCACTCTCTCCCGGGAACCGGGCTTGGCGGCGCGCATCGTGGCCATGGCCAACACCGCCTTCTTCACCCGCCAGAAACCGGTCTACGCGGTGGAACACGCGGTCATGCGCCTCGGCCTCAACCGGGTGCGCGTGCTCGCCGCCTCACTGCTACTCAACCGGGTCTTCGACGCCTCCCGCTGCCGCGCCTTCAAGCTCGAAAGGTACTGGCACGAGGCCGTGGGCACCGCCTTCGCCGCCGCCCGGTTGGCGCCGCTGACCGCCCCCGACTCCAGCAAGGACGCGGCCTACCTGGGCGGCGTCCTCCATAGCATCGGGCTGTTGTTGCTGGTCCACATCTTCCCGAAGCCGATGAATGAGGTCCTGATCCGCCACGGCGCCGACCCCGACGCCTCCCTGGCCGCGCTGACCCACGAGGCGCTGGGCTGCGACTACGGCGAGGCCGGTGAACTGCTGCTCAGCGAGTGGGAGGTTCCACCGCCGATCACGGCGGTGGCCGGCCACGCCCACCGCCAGGGCTACCGCGGCGACTATAAGGACCTGGTGGAGACGGTACGCTTCGCCAACGAGTGGCTACAACACGACTTCGCCCACGACCAAGTGGACCGCGCACCGCCGCTGCCGGCCACCACCCTCTCGCGGCTGGGCGATGCCTGCCGCTCGGAGCACGACGCCCTGGCCACCTTCGCCCGCCTGCTGGCGGCGGGCTGAAGCCCCCGCCAAAAAAGTCTTCATCGCGAGAGCCGGGGGCCCGTGGCCGTCATCGCGAGGGCCGCAGGCCCGTGGCGATCTCACGGAGACTGCCGCGCCCCTTCGGGGCTCGCAGTGACGGGGGCGACACGGTCCCGTTCATCAAGAGCGCAGCGAGGCAATCTCCAACCCCAAGAACGCCACCGCCTTATCCGCCGTCTCCTGGAGTTCCGCCGCCATATCGGAGTCGGCCACGATGCCGCCCCCCGCCCAGTAGGTGATCTCCCCGCCGGCGCAGACCGCGGTGCGAATGGCGATATTGGTGTCCACCCGCCCATCGAACCCCAGGTAACCGATGCTGCCGCAGTAGACCCCCCGCGGCCCCGGCTCCAACTCCTGGATGATCTCCACCGCCCGGCGCTTGGGGGCGCCGGTGATGGAGCCGCCCGGCAGGCAGGCCCCCAGCAGATGGAGCGCATCGCGATCCTTTCGCAGCTTTCCTGTGACCGTGCTGACCAAGTGGTGAACATTGGCGAAACGGCGCGGCTCGAAGAGCGACGGCACGGCGACGGTGCCCGTCTCGCAGACCTTGCCCAGATCATTGCGCAGCAGATCGACGATCATCACGTTCTCCGCCCGGTCCTTGGCACTGGTGGCCAACGCCTCGGCCGCCGCCGCATCGGCCACCGGATCGTCACTGCGCGGCCGCGTCCCCTTGATCGGCTCGGTGACCACCGTCCGGTCGGCGTCGAGGCGCAGGAAACGCTCCGGCGAGAGGCTCAGCACATCGGCGAAGGGCAACCGCAGCCATGCCGAAAACGGGGCTGGCGCCCGATCGCGCAGGGCGAGATAGCCGTCCATCGAATCCCCCTGGTAGGGAGCGGAGAGGCGGCGGGCGAGGTTGATCTGGTAGCAGTCGCCGGCTCGGATATACCGCTGCACCCGCTCGAACGCCTCCGCGTAACCGGCGGCATCCGGCGCCCCGCGCAACGGCCCCGTCAGCCGGAACGCCCCCGGCGACTGGGCTTCGGCCGCTTCCCAACGGCGCTCCAACTCCTCCGCCAACCGCCGGCCTGCGCCCTCCCCCACCAACACCGTAGACCCGAACTCATGATCGGCAACCACCGCCCAGTCGTAGACCCCCACCGCCATCACCGGCAGATCGGGCTCAACACCGGGCACCCCCAACCGGCCACGCCCCAAGTCGTAGGCAAAATAGCCCACCGCGCCGCCATAGAA
>SKYL01000195.1 GCA_007127935.1 Halorhodospira sp.
TATTGGTAGCTTTTTCGATGCCTTCCAATCCAGGAGAACTGTTGACTTCCAGGATCAAGGGACCCCTGGCAGATTGTAGCATGTCCACACCCGCTACGGCCAGACCAAGCGCTTTGGCCGCTCCCAAGGCGGCTTGTTTTTCTGTCTTGGATAACTTGATCAGTGTAGCCTTTCCTCCCCTGTGGAGGTTGGATCTGAATTCTCCTTCGGCGCCCTGACGTTTCATAGCGCCCACTACCTTACCATTGACGATAAAAGCACGTATATCCGCCCCTTTGGCTTCTTTTATAAATTCCTGCACAATTATCCTTGCTTTCAGTCCATGAAAAGCTTCGATTACAGACTGACCTGCTTTCTTGGTCTCGGCCAGCACTACGCCCAGTCCCTGAGTACCTTCTAGGAGCTTGATGATCAGCGGTGCCCCGCCCACATGTTCCACGATCTGCTTTTCACCACCTTTGGAGAAATTGGTAAAAGCAGTCTTGGGCATGCCAAGTCCTGCCTTGGAAAGGATCTGAAGAGATCGCAGCTTATCCCTGCTTCTGACGATGGCCTGAGATTCTACTGCTGAGAATACGCCCATGAGTTCAAACTGGCGCACCACAGCAGTACCATAAAAAGTAACAGAAGCTCCGATTCTCGGAATGATGGCATCTATATCGGTAAGTTTTTCGCCCTTATATATAATGGAGGGTCCTTCCTGTTCGATGATGAGGTCACAGAGGGAATGATCTACGATAATCCCGGTATGACCGGCTTCCTGTATAGCCTGGAGTAATCTTTTGGTAGAATATAAATGGGAATTTCTGGATAATATGGCGACTTTCATGAATTTTTGTTTTTAAAGTTTTTAGAAAGATTTACCTGATCTACATCGACTAAAAACTTACCTTTCAGGGTCTTTCTTCCTATTAGAATGGCATTTCTCATTTTGGCCCTGTCGGACAGGGTAAATTCGGCTTCAAATTCTTCGCCAAACATATTGATTACGGTGATGACCTTATATCGGATTTCGGCTACGCCAAAAGAATTTTTCACCTTCTTTTGGGTGTAGTCATCTGTTCTGATCACCTTGTTTTTATATTTAATGTGGCCGGGAGAGAGTACTTTAAATTCTAAATACATCTTACCATCTATTTCCTTTTCTTCAGCATACTCGCAGTGGATCGAACTGGTATAAGCACCGGTGTCCACTTTGGCTGAGATCATTTTAAGGTCCCACTCCGGCAGTGTTATTTTTTCTCTTCGGCCTATAATTCTTTTGTCTATCATAAGTTTTTGTTTCTTAGGACTCTGGCTGCACTTAAAGACAGATCGGTAAATATTATTTTTGCGCTCGCATTTCTTTCCAAATGGTAGTATGCGGTATTAAGTGCGTCATATAACCTGATGATCTTTTCTTCTGTCAGCACTTTGAGGGAAAAACTCTCAATAAAGGCACTGTCTGAAGGAGAGGTGCGCATGAGGTTATCCAATTGGCTTCTCTTCAGTAGGCTTTCTCTCAATACATTCAGACCGGTCAGGAATAGTGCTTTTTGGGCTTCTTTATCCGAAGAGGCAAACTCCTCAGACATAGCCAGCATCGCATTGATCTCTAAAGTGAAGCAAATTCTCATCCAATCCCTGAATTTACCGGTATTTTCATCTTCTACCTGATCTGCCAGTTGGTATGCTTCTCTCATGCTTCCATCTGCCAGGGGAGCTATTTGTGAGGCTGCTTCTGAAGTGCTGATGCCGGTTTTGATCAGGTGCTCTTTGATCTCTTCGTCTCTAAAAGCCCTCACCAGCACTTTCTGTGTTCTGGAAAGTATGGTGGTCAAAAGCTTATCCGGCTGGTTGGACACCATCAGAAAGAGGGTTCTCTCGGGTGGCTCTTCCAGTATTTTCAGAATGGCATTGGCTGCCGACACGTGCATAAATTCAGGAAACCAGATTAGCATGATCTTATAGCCGCCTTCAAAAGATTTAAGCGAGAGGGTCTTGATGATTTGCCTGGCGGCATTTTTAGATATACTTACCTGCTTTCCTTCAAATCCATTATGATAATTCCAATCGGGCAGGTTGCCATATGGCTGGTTCAGAACAAACGTTCTCCAGGGAGAAAGGATGTCTACAGACTTCTTGGTTTCGTCATCTGAAATGAGAACTCCGGGCACAGGAAAAGTATACCCTACGTCAGGATGGATCAGCTTGGCCATTTTCAGGCATGAATCACATGCTCCACAGGCATCTTCATCCGTGGGGTTCTGACAATTGACATAGGTGGCCAGGGCCAGGGCCATCGTCAGGTTGGCAGATCCTTCCGGTCCGTGAAAGAGCAGGGCATGGGCGAGGTGATTGTTCCTAATAGCCGTTACCAGCTTTTCCTTGGTTTCCCTTAATCCGGGAATGGATGAAAATAACATTTATATCTATTGAATTTTTAAACTCCTTTGTCCCAAATCCTGTAAGTCTTGGTCAGTTCATAGACCTTTTGAAGGATGGATTTTTCTGTTTCGTCAAATACAAGACCCCGCCGCTCCATTACTTTTTCGGCCACTTCCTCAAATTTCCGGAACTGAAAAGTGGAAAATCCCGAGGCTCCGCCCCAGGCGAAGGAAGGTACGAAATTTCTCGGAAAACCATCTCCGAATATATTGGCCCCGACTCCTACCACTGTACCGGTATTGAACATGGTATTGATACCGCACTTGGCATGGTCAGCCATCATCAGGCCGCAAAACTGTAGACCGGTATTGGCAAAACCACCGCGGGTGTATTCCCATAATTTTACGGGGGCATAATTATTTTTGAGATTAGAGGTATTCGTATCCGCTCCTATATTGCACCATTCGCCAATGACTGAATTGCCCATAAATCCGTCGTGGCCTTTGTTGCTAAAGCCAAAAATGACAGAATTGGAAACTTCGCCCCCTATTTTACTATGTGGACCCACTGTAGTGTCGCCCCTCATCTTAGCTCCCATATTTACCGTAGATCCTTCACATAGGGCAAAGGGGCCTTTGATCAGTGAGCCTTCTTGGATGCTGGCATTCTTACCGATATAAATGGGGCCGTCCTCGGCATTTAATACCGCCGCTCTTATTTTGGCTCCCTCTTCTACGAAAATGTTTTCCTCATTATAACAGATCGTATGATGGTCATTAATGCCTTCGGATATCCTGTTATGGGTGATCAGGTTAAAGTCCACCCTTATCTCCGCGGCATTGTGCTGAAAGATGTGCCAGTTTTTGCTGATCAGCGTGAAGTCCCCTGCGAATTGGACAGACTGCTGTCCTTTAGCTGCGTCAACGGAAAATTCTTCCGGATCCTCTATATGAGCCGCCAGCAAAGTCTGATCCTGCCAAAGCGCCTGACCGGACTCAAGATTTTTTATGGCCTCTACCAGGTCATCATTAGGACATAGGGCGCCATTGATGAATAGGGCCGGAGCATTTTTGAAGGTATATTTTTCCCTAAGATAATCTTGTGTGAAATACCCCGTGGTAGTATGTAATTTCCTTTCCCATTTCTCGGCTATGGTCAGGATGCCGACCCGGATGTCTGCCACCGGTCTGGTAAAAGTAAAGGGCAGTAAATTTCCTCTTAATGCGGGATCGTCAAATAAAATTAGATTATACATAGGTACAAAAATAAAAAAGTCTTTCGGAAAACAAGTTCCGAAAGACTTTTAAACTCTCCTTTAGCAGAAAAGATTTTAGTTCTTTTTGTATCTTCTGTTGAATTTCTCAACTCTACCGGCAGTATCCAATAGCATTTTCTTACCAGTGTAAAAAGGGTGAGAGTTTGATCTCACTTCTATTTTAAATACCGGATATTCTTTACCATCTTCCCAAGTGATCGTCTCGTTGGTTTCTATCGTAGACCTGGTGATAAACTTATATTCGCTCGAGGTGTCATAGAATACGACGTCTCTGTAGTTAGGATGAATGTCTTTTTTCATTGTATTACCTATTTATAATCGCTCTTTTTCAAATCGAGGCACAA
>SKYL01000244.1 GCA_007127935.1 Halorhodospira sp.
CGGCGGAGCCGGAGGCGGTGGACCCCACGCCGTTGCTCCCCGGCGGCGGGCTCTTCGACGACGCCTGGGGCACCCCCGGCGAACCGCAGTGGCAGGCGGTAGCCGCTTTCACGGCCCTGCGCCGGCGGCTGGCGGTGATCTCCGGCGGCCCCGGCACCGGCAAGACTCACACTGTGGTCCGCCTGATGCGGCTGCTGGTGGAGAGGGCCGTGGCGGCCGACGAGCCGCCGCCGGTGATCCGGTTGGCCGCCCCCACCGGCAAGGCCGCCGCGCGGATGGTGGAGTCGGTGCGCCGGGGGCTGGAGGAGATGGAGCGCAGCGGCGGCCTGCCAGACGGGGTCGCCGACTACCTGCCGCGGGAGGCCGCGACCCTCCACCGCTTGCTCGGGCTGCCCCGCCACTCGATCATGCCCCGCTACCACCGCCAACGGCCGCTGCCGGCAGACGTGGTCATCGTCGACGAGGCGTCGATGGTCGACCTGCCGTTGATGACCAAGACCGCCGAGGCGGTCCCCGCCCACGGACGGTTGATCCTCCTCGGCGATCGCTACCAGTTGGCGTCGGTGGAGAGCGGTTCGGTGCTGGCGGAGTTGTGCCGCCCCGCCGGGCTCAACGCCTTCTCCCCGGCGCAGCGGGAGGCCGCCGGGCCGCTGCTGGCCGGGACCCCCGCGCCGGACGAAGACAACGGCCCCGGCAATCCGCGGCTGGCCGACCACGTGGTGACCCTGCGCACCAGCCACCGCTTCCGCCCCGACAGCCCCATCGGCTGGCTGGCGGCGGCGGTTAACAGCGGCGAGATCGACCGGGTGGCCGCGCTGGCCGCCGAGGGCGCCCCCGGGGTCACGGTCCGGCTGGTGGAGGGCGGCCTCGACGCGGAGTTGCGGCAGCTCCCGACCGCCATGGCCGACGCCTACGCCCCCCTCTTCGCCACCGGCGACCCGGAGGCGGCGCTGACCGCGCTCGAACGGGTCCGGCTGCTCACCGCCACCCGCATCGGCCCGGCCGGCAGCGAGACCTTGAACCGGCGGATCACCGAGACGTTGGCCCGGCGCCACGGCTTCGACGCGGAGCGCCACTGGTATCCGGGCCGTCCCGTGCTGATCACCCACAACGACTACCGGGCCGGTCTCTTCAACGGCGACACCGGCGTCTGCCTGGCCGGCGAGGGCGGGCGGTTGCGGGTCTGGTTCCGCCACCGCGACGGCCCCCGCGCCCTGCTCCCGTCCGCCCTGCCCGCCCACGAGACCGCCTACGCGATGACCGTCCACAAGAGCCAGGGGTCGGAGTTCGAGGCGGTCACGCTGGTCCTTCCCGGCCACGAGACGCCGGTGCTGACGCGGGAGTTGATCTACACCGGACTGACCCGCGCTCGGGAACGGATCACCATCGTCGCCGCCCGAGGGCCGCTGGAGACGGCGCTGCGGACCACCACCCGAAGGACGTCCCACCTGGCGGCGCGGCTCATGGAGACGGACACGCCGCGGTGATCGGGCATTTCACGCGGCGGCGAGCCGGCCCCGCTTTCTCACTTGGACCCGACCGCCAGGCGTAGTAAAACGGCAGATCCGGTCCATCCCCTTCAAGGAGTGCCACATGCCATTGGTCGATATGCACGACATGCTCCACCACGCCCACCGAAACGGCTACGCGGTGGGCGGGTTCGACCTGGTGGGGCTCGACTTCCTGGAAGCCATCGTGGAGGCGGGCGAGCGGTGCCGCTCGCCCCTGGTCCTCAGCTTGGCCGAATCCCACTTCGAGCACTTCGACTTCGGCATCGCGATGGCGGCCACCGAGTACGCCGCCCAGCGGGCCACCGTGCCGGTGGCGATCCACCTCGATCACGGCGCCTCGCCGGCGTCGGCGCTCCGGGCGGTGAACCTGGGCTGCAACGGGGTCATGGTGGACGCCTCCCACCGGCCCTTCGCGGAAAACGTGGCGCTGACCCGCCAAGTGGTGGAGATGGCCCGCGGTTGCGGCGTCGCCGTAGAGGGGGAGTTGGGCTACGTGGCCGGAGTCGAGGGGGAGGACGCCGCCAAGCACCCCGGCGAGGTGGTCTACACCGCCCCCGACGAGGCCGCCCGGTTCGCCGAGGAGACCGGGGTCGACTGCCTGGCGGTCTCCATCGGCACCGTCCACGGGCGGATGAAGGGGACGCCGCGGCTCGATTTCGAACGGCTGGCGGCCATCAACGAGGCCGTCGGCCGCCCGCTGGTGATCCACGGCGGCACGGGCCTGAGCGACGACGATTTCCGGCGGCTTATCGCCCACGGGACCGCCAAGATCAACTACTTCACCGCCTTGGCGGACGCCGCCGGCGCCTGTATCCGGGATCACGCCCAGCGGGCGCCCGAGGCGGGCTACACGGGGCTGCACCACGGGGTGAGAACGGCCATCGCAGCCGAAGTGGAGCGCTGCATGAGGCTCTGGGGCTCCGCCGGCCGGGCCGACGAGGTCCTGGCCGAGTGCCGTCCGTGGCGGCCGGTGGAACACGTGATCTTCTACAACGTCAAGGGGATCGGCGACGACCAGGTCGAGGCCATGGCCGCCCGGGGCCGGGAGGTGCTCGCCACGATCCCCGGGGTGCGCCGCGTCTATACCGGGCGGGCGGTCCAGCACGGCGCACAGTACCGCTTCTCCTGGGTGGTGCGGTTCGCCCATGAGAACGTGATCGCCACCTACCGCGATCACCCCGAGCACGTCGCCTTCGCCGACGACTGGTTCCGCCCGGTGGCCGGCGACCGGGTCACCATCGATTTCTCCGGGATCGACCAGGTAGGGGCGCCAGGGGATGGTGCCGGGGCCCGTTGACCGGGCATTTCACACAGCGGTGGGCCATCGGTAGGTGAGATGCCCGATCCGGCGATCCGGCGCGAGCCGGGAAAGGCCCCGGCTCACCGCGCCGACGGCTCGCGTGCTGTCCATGGTAATGCGTAACCTACTGTTCCAACACCGAGACAACTGAATCCACCGCCTCTTCGTGGCGGTACCTCCGGAAGTTGGCACCCTACTTGCTTTAATAGAAATCGAGAGCACCGGGAACCACCGGCGCCGCCAGGCCTCGGCGGCGAACCGGCCCGGGAGCCCTCCTCGCAAACGGACAGGGAAGTCCACGGGCGCTCGGCGGGCGGAGGGAATCGCCCGCCTTCCGCACCCGGACGATTCGGACAGGTCTACCGAGAGACTCAGCCGCCGGAGAAAACCTCCTCCACCGTCTCCGCCTTGAGGATGCGGTGCGACCAACGCCGCAGCGCCGTCTCGTCGGCCCGCTCCACCTGCCGGCGGTAACGCTTGCGCGGCGGCAGGGCCGAACTTGTCCTCCAGCAGCCAGACAAGCAATTGGGCCTCGCCCTTTTTTACCCCCTTCCGCTCACCTTCTTTTATGCCCTCATCGCGTGCTCGACTTACCACTCCGACCATCTTGTCACCCTCCCGCGGATACCGCTGCTCGAAGAGCTTGCGTTCCGTCTCGTCCAGTTTGGCGTAGGTGTCCACGTAATCGATCTACTTCCCCTGGCGCAAGGGCGTGACCTTTGCGCCCTCGTCGATGCGTTCGGCCTCGCGGGCCGCGAACAACGCCACCGCTTGGTACGGGTAGTCGAGGATAGCGTTCTTGAGGTTCTGATCGTGGTCGATGCGCTCTCCACCGCGCTGCTCCGACGACTGGGTCATCGTCTTCCGCCCTCCATGGCTTCGATCTGGTGACGGGCAGGTTAACGCATCCCGTAGGCGGCCGGGAAGGATCGGCGCGGTTTTCGGCCACGGGCGCGGCATTCTGTACACAAGCGCGACTGGGATGGAACAACCCCGGCCGGCGCCGTCAACCCCCCAGCGTCAAGCGCCCGTTAAATCTGATAACTCGTTGTATAGCTAGTTAATATTCGATTAGAGCAAAGTTTACCCACTCCGGCGGACCCGTGACGATACCGGCGACCGCCGCGATTCATTCACAGGGTTATCCACAGGTTTTGTGGGAAAGTCAGAC
>SKYL01000128.1 GCA_007127935.1 Halorhodospira sp.
CCGAGCGCTCCACCGGCGGATCGTCGCCGCCGCTCTCCACCGGCAACCCCGCCCCGGCGCCCGCCGCCTCCTTGGGGCGGTCCAGATAGGCGGCCAACCGCCGGACCAGGGCCGCGCCGTGGGCGTTGTCGTCGTCGTCCGGTTCGGCCTCCTCGGCGGCGATATCGAGCAGCCGCGCCAGATGGTCGGAGCACTCCAACAGCAACCCGGTGAGGTCCTCGTCCATGGCCAACTCGCCGTCCCGCGCCCGGTCGAGGACGCTCTCCGCCTCATGGGTGAAGGCGACGATGGGGTCCAACCCGAAGAGGCCCGCCGACCCCTTGATGGTGTGGGCCGCCCGGAAGACGGCGTGGACCGCGTCCGGATCGCCGGGCTCGCTCTCCAGCTTGAGCAGCGCCTCCTCCATCTCGTGCAGCAGGGCGCGGCTCTCGGCGAGAAAGGTTTGCAGCGCGTCGGCCATGTTCATGTCGTCTTCTCCTTCGCCACCTTGGTCCGCCGCCGCTTGGGCTTTGCATCAGCCTCCCCTCCGGTGAGGACCAACGGGTCCCCCAACAACCCGGACAAGCGAAGCTGTTCGATCACCTCCACCACCGGCGCGCTGTGCTCGGTGAAGCTCAGATCCGCCCCGCGGCCGGCGGCTTCCCGCTTGGCCGCGATCAGCAGTTGCGCCCCGGCGGTGTCGATCTCGGTGACGCCGGACAGGCTCCACTCCATCTCCGCGCCACCGTCCAGGGCCTTCAGCAGCGCCTCGCGGTCCGCGTTGGCGGTATAGATGGTCATCTCACCCTCGACGCGCAGCCGGCCGGCGTTCCCCTCGTCGATCTTTTGCAACTCCATCCCGACACCCCCCCCCTTCCGTTACGGCAGGACCAGCTTGGAAACGGCATCAAGCATCTGGTCCGGCTGGAACGGCTTGACCATCCACGCCTTCGCCCCCGCCATCTGGCCGGCCTGTTTCTTGTCCTCGCCGGCCTCGGTGGTGAGCATGATCACCGGGATGAACTTATTCGCCGGTTGCGCCTTCAACTCCTGGACGAAGGTGATGCCGTCCATGTTGGGCATGTTCACGTCGCTGATGACCAGGTGGACCTTGCGGCCCTCCAGCTTTGCCAGCGCGTCCTTGCCGTCGCACGCCTCGATCACCTCGTAACCGGCGCCCTTGAGGGTCATCCCCACCACCTGGCGGATGGATGCCGAGTCGTCGGCGATCAGGATCGTCTTCGCCATGGCCTTGCCTCCTAAAAGAATGTGATGCCACCGGCCGGGGCGTGCTCCGCCCCGTCGCCGCGGTGATTGATGTGTTGCTCGGGGGTGGTGTACCGGCCCTCCAGCCGCTCCAACCACGCCGTCACCTCCGGCAGATCGCCGGTTTCCAGCGCGGCGGCGAGATCGTCCATGTCGTCTCCGATGTGGCCGAGGATCTGCCCCACCCGGTCCTGGAACTGAAGCGCCACGATCACACCGGCCACCTCGTCCCGGACCCCGTCGCTCTCCCGGCGCAGCAGCCCCGCCGACGCCTCCAGCCCCTCGGTGACCTGTTGGTACCGCTCCACCACGTCGCGAATCGCCTGCTCGGCCCCGGCCACCGCCGCCTCGTCCTCGCGCTCGTAGTGCTCGGCCGCCTCCAGGGTGGAGAGGATCGCCTGGTTCACCGCGTCGACCTTGGTGGCGATGCGCTTGCCGGCCTCGCCGGACTGGTCGGAGAGCGACCGGACCTCATCGGCCACCACCGCAAAGCCCCGCCCTTGCTCGCCGGCACGGGCGGCCTCGATGGCGGCGTTGAGGGCCAACAGATTGGTCTTCCCGGCCACCGCCGAGACGGTGTCCGCCATGCCCTGCATCTCCTCGGTGAAGCGGGCCAAGTCGGTAACGCGGGAGAGCAACTCCCGCTTCGCCACCAGGGAGCGGTGCAAGGTCTGCAAGACCCCGTTCAGTTCCGCCCGGGCGCCTTCCAGCACCGAAACGGCGTCGCCGTCGCCGCCCGATTGGTTACGCGAGGCCTGGAGAGCGCCTTCCAGGCGGGCGTTGATGTCGGCGAAGCGGGCGGAGAGCGCCGCGACCTCCTCCTCGGTGTGGCAGCGGGTCGACTCGATATGGCGGCGCCAGATCGGCACCACGCCGCCGCACAGGGCGGCCACGCCGTCGTCGGGGTGGGGCGCCTCGATGCGGGCCTGGTAGTCCGCGACGATGCGCGACCAAGCGGCGTCCCTCTCCCGCCATGCGGCGGCGAGCTTGCGACCGGCTACCACGCCGGCCACCGCCAGCACGGCCCCGCTCAACCACGCGCTCCAGCCGGTACCCAACAACCCCACCAGCAAGCCGCCGGCGGCACCCAACGCGGCGGGGATCCACGCCCCGCGCTGTGCCGACGGAGGCGCCTCCCCGGGATCGCCCGCGACGATCTCCGGACCGGCCACGTCGCCCTCCTCGGCCGCCGCCGGACTCATCTCATCCATGACCGCCTTGGGGGCCGGGAACTCCACCACAACGCTTCGTTCAGCACGCATCTCGTCACTCTCCCTCACGGCCGAAGGGCTGTTCGTTCAAGCGCTTGAGCAGCGCCACCAGGGCCTCGAACTCCAGCGACTTGTCGTAGAAGCCGTCGAAGCCGTGGGTCGCGGCCAGGGGCCGGTACTCCAGGTGGTTGGAGAAGAGGAAGACCAGCGCCGTGGGGCAGCAGAACTTGATGATCTTCACGGCATCGAGGCCGGAGCCGTCGGGAAGGCGCCCGTCCACCACCGCCACGTCGGCGGCGAAGGCGGCGCACTTGCGCACCGTCTCGTGGAGCGAGCGGGCCACACAGACCCCGGTCAACTGTTCCACGCCTCCCAACATCGCCACGAGCCTCGTAAAGACAGCGGGTGAGTCGTCCACCACCAGCAGATTCACCGCGACCTTTCCCTTTCTTTCTGGATATTCGATGGAGGCATGGTGATCGCCACAACAGCGGTGTGGGTATCGGAAAGCCCTGCAACCGGGCATCAGCGGAAGATGAATCCACCGTGGGGGATTTCCCTACACAAACTCATGAAAAGCACGGAGCCGTTTTCCTTCTCGTTGCGCAGTGCGCGACCGGATTCACATTTTTTCCGGCACGCGCTACTCCTTTGGTGTGCAATTCATTAGGATCTATGTAGGAAGATTACGCATGATACTGTAAGTAGGGATTTACAATATGTAATCCAATGGCAGTAATTCAAAATGAAAATAAGATTATTGCAACGGCCCGGCAAAGGGCCGTCCCACGGCAATCGAGGCCTCTGCAGGGCCATCATTTTAAAGCATTATCTTTTTTTCCACTTCAACCGCTTTTCCACCGCGGTTTTGCTCTCTCTCATCCCCGCACACCCCCCGCCGAGTAAGGGCGTTTAGGCCTCCAGCCGCCATTAACGCGGCACCCCGGGAAAGCGCCGGACGATCCCGTCGCGCGCCAATTCACCCCCCCATCGCCACCAATTGCACACCCTTGATGGTGTATCGGCGCGGCACATTGCCCGGGACTCATAGTCCGTAGACGGCTTATCCGTAAGGGCTTTTTACTGTCCTCCCAATGGACGCCACAGAAGACCGCAATGTATGGATCACACTTCCACCGGCGCCATCAAGCGCCAGTTCGGGGCGCGGCTGCGCGCTCACCGGCTGGCGGTTGGGCTTTCCCAGGAGGCGCTGGGCTTGATCTGCGGGCTCGACCGCAGCTACGTGGGAGGGATCGAGCGGGGCGAAAGGAACGTGAGCTTGGTCAACATCTACCGCTTGGCGGCGGGGCTGAACCTGTCGCCGCAAGACCTCTTCGACCCACCACCGTCCCGCGGGCGGCGGTGTGCCCCATGGCATCCACCCAACGAGATGGACGCGGCCGCGTCGCGCCCCTTCGAAACCCGTAATCCAGCCCGTAATCCAGGAGGTTGAATCCCATGGCTCTGGTGAAGAACCCCGATGCCGCGGCGGCGGCGCAAGCGTCCGAGCCGCCGAGCG
>SKYL01000229.1 GCA_007127935.1 Halorhodospira sp.
AGTACCACGGCACCGACTTGCACGCGCTGGAGCGCGAGATTGAGGCGTTGGAGGCCGAGGACGAGGCCCTGGCCGCCGAACTGGAGGCCGGTCAGGAGGCCCGGGACGCCGCCGCGGCGGCGGTGGAGGAAGAGACCGGGCGCCGCGACCACGCCGCCCGTGCCCTGGAGGAGGCCCGGGAGGGGCTGTCCGGGGTCCGGGCCCGCTTGACCTCCCTGGAGACGTTGCAAGAGTCGGCGCTGGGCCGCCGCCGCGGCGCCGCGCGCCAGCGCTGGTTGAGCCGCCACGGGTGGGAGGCGGCGCCGCGCCTGGCCGAGGGGTTGACCGTGGACCGTGGCTGGGAGCGCGCGGTGGAGGCGGTGCTGGGGGAGACCCTCCAGGCCGTCTGCGTCAACGAACCGACGCTGCCCCACGGCGAGTGGCCCGAAGACGGCGCGTTGACGCTGGTGGGTGAAGGCGACGGGATACAGGCGCCCGCCGGCGATCGGCTGGCGGCCCGGGTGCACGGCTCCGGCGCGGCCCGGGAGTTATTGATGGGGGTCCGCTGCGCCGCCGATCAGGCCGAGGCGTATCGGCTCCGGCGGGACCTGGCCCCGGGGCAGAGCGTGGTCACCCCCGACGGCGTCTGGATGGGCCGGAACTGGGTCCGCACCCCCGGCGGCGGCGAGGCCGAGGCCGGCCTGCTGGAGCGGGAGCGGGAGATCTCCGCCTTGCGCGAAGAGGCCGAAGAGGCCCGGCGGTGGGTCGACCGGCTGGAGGGCGAACTGGAAGCGGCCCGGGCCGCCGTGACGGCGGCCGAACAGCGGCGGGATGCCGCCGCCGCCGAACTGGGGCCGCTGAACCGCCGCCACGCCGATCTCCTGGCCCGTCTCGCCCATCGCCGGGAGGCGCTGGAGGGCGCCCGGGAGCGGCGCGAGGAGTTGACCGCCACCCGGGAGCGGCTGCGGGAGCAACGCGAAGAGGCGTTGGCCGAGCAGGAAGAGGCCGCCGTGGCCGCCGAAGAGGCGGTGGAGGCCGAGGCGGCGGCCGCCGAACGGGTGGAGGCGGTGGAGGCGGAGCGCGAGGGGTTGCAGCACGCCGTGGAGGAGAGCGCCGAGCGCCTCCACGCGGCGCGGGAGCGGCGCCACGAGTTGGTGACCAAACGGGAGAGCGCCCGTACCGCCGCCGAGTCGGTGAGCGAGCAGTTGCGGCGGGCCGAAGCCCAGTACGAACGCCTGCGCCGCCGCCACGACGAGTTGCACGAGGCCGAGGCCGCCGATGGCGAGCCCGGCGAGGCGCTGGCCGTCCAGCGGGAGACGCTGCTGAGCGAGCGCGCCCGGGTGGAGGAAGAACTGACCGCCGCCCGGCGCGAGGCCGAGGCCCTGGACCACCAGTTCCGCGAGTGGGAAGGGCACCGGGTGGAGGCGGAGCGGCTGGCCGAGGCCGAGCGCGAGCAGGCCGAGCAGCTACGCTTGGAGTTGAGCGAACTCAACGTCCACCGCCAGCGCGAGGGGGAGCGCCTCCACGAGCTGGAACGGACCGAGGACGAGGTGGCGGCGGCGCTCCCCGGGGAAGCCGCCGCAGAAGCGTGGGAGCGGAAGCTGGAATCGGTGGTCGAGCGGGTGCGCCGCCTCGGTTCGGTCAACTTGGCGGCGATCGACGAGTGCCGCCAGTTGGAGGAGCGGCGGCACTATCTGGACGCCCAGTTCGAAGACTTGGTCGAGGCCCTGGAGACGTTGGAGGGCGCGATCCGGCGCATCGACCGCGAGACCAAGGCCCGTTTCCGTGACACCTTCGAGCAGGTGAACCAGGGGCTCTCCACCTTCTTCCCGCGCCTGTTCGGCGGCGGGCGGGCCTACCTGGAACTGACCGAGGACGATCTGCTCTCCACCGGTGTGACGGTGATGGCGCAGCCGCCCGGAAAGCGGATCTCCAGCATCCACCTGCTCTCCGGCGGCGAGAAGGCGTTGACGGCGGTGGCGCTGGTCTTCTCCATCTTCAACCTCAACCCGGCGCCGTTCTGCCTGCTCGACGAGGTGGACGCGCCGCTCGACGAGGCCAACGTGGGACGCTTCTGCGGCTTGGTGGAGGAGATGTCCGAGAAGGTGCAGTTCGTGCTCATTACGCACAACAAGACCACCATGGAGCGCGCCTCGCACCTCCTGGGCGTGACCATGCACGAGCCCGGCGTGTCGCGCCTGGTGGCGGTGGATGTCGACGAGGCCATGGAGATCGCGGAGGCCGGTTAGACGACCCCGAACGGAGCATTTATGGACCCGTTGCGTTTGACCATTCTCGGGATCGGATTGGTGGTGCTCGCCGCCATCTATCTGCACGGCCGCCGGCGGGAACAACGCCGCCAGGCCGAGGCCCGCCGGGCGTTGTGGGACGGCGACGAAGCGCCGGCGGAGGAAGGGGGCGATCGCCTCTCTCCGGCCGAGACGCGTGCCGCCGCGCCGCCGGACGGGGCGCCGGAGCCGGAGGGAGCGGAGGACGAGTGGGAGTGGGAGTTGCGGCCGGCGGCCCACGATATGCCGTTCGCCGATGATCAGGCATTGGAGGCGCTGGATCGGCTCATTACCCACGGGGAGGCCCGGACAGAGGCCGCCGCCAAGGCGCGGGGCCGGCGGGCGCCCCCGCCCGAGAAGCGGACCGAAGAGGGGCCGGAGGGCCCGTGGTGGGAGACGCCGCCCTCGGACGAGGCCCCGGAGGGCGGTCTGCCGCCGGAGCCGGAGTTCGACCCGCTGGAGGAGGCCGAGGCGCGCACCGGCGACCCGCTGATGGGGCTGGCCGACGAGCCGGAGTATCCCGAGGAACCGGTGACCGGGGCCGGGTCGGGCTCCGAGCCGGAGCCCCGGACGGAGCCCATCGGAGCGCCGGAAGAAGAACCGCTGGAGGCGCTGGAACCGTTACAGCTGCCGCCGGCCTCGAAGTTGGAGATTGCCGCCTACCGCACGGGCAACCTGCCCGAGGCGGAGAAGATCATCACAGTCCACGTAGAGGCGCCGGAGGGGCAGCTCTTCCAAGGCAAAGCGCTGGCGAAGGCGTTGCGGGCGGCGGGCATGGGGCCGGGGGAGCACCGTATCTGGCATCGCCGGGGCGACAGTGAGGTGGGCCGGTTCAATGTCTACAGCGTCGCCAACATGGTGGAGCCGGGCTACCTCGATACCGAACACCTCAACGGGCTGGAGACCCCGGGGGTCACCTTCTTCATGCAGTTGCCGCTGCCGGTGGACGGCGAGGAGGCGCTCGACGCCATGCTCGCCACTGCCCGCCTGCTGGCGGTGAGCCTGGAAGGCGAGTTGCTGGACGCCAATCACTCCACATTGACCCGCCAAGCGGCGGCCCACATGCAGGAGGAATTGCGGGAGCACCGGCGGCGGGTCCACGTGGCGGCCTACCGGACAAAGAAGTAGGCGAGTTGGAGTGACTTGGGCCGCTTCCGGTTGCGTCATCAGCTACGAGCCGGGATGATGTTTGAGCGGACAGGGAGTCCGTGGCGCGAGCAGGGAGGCCATGCATGTCCCACGATCAGAACTTCAAGAACCTCATCCTCGACTACCCGGAGCAGGCGCTGGCGCTCTTCGCCGCCGAAGAGGCCGCAGGGATCGGCGACGGGGCGCGTATCACCCCGTTACGCCAGGAACAGCTCCAGGAGCGCCTCGGCGAACGTTTCCGGGAACTCGATGTGCCGCTGCTGGTGGAGTGGCCCGACGGTCGGCGCGATGCGCTGCTCTTCATCATCGAGGAGGAGAGTGCCGCGCGGCGCTTCAATATCCACCGCCTAGCCCATTACTGCTTGGACTTGGCCGAGTTGTGCGAGACCGATCGGGTCGTGCCGGTGGTGATTTTCCTCGACGGCGGTGATGCCCCGGAACGCCTAGTGCTGGGCGGCAACCACCACGTCTACCTCGACTTCCGTTACCTCTCCTGCCACTTGCGGCGGTTGCCGTATCACCGGTACCGCGACA